>NZ_QGEH01000011.1 GCF_003258515.1 Marinobacter bohaiensis | reverse complement strand
GAGCAATATCTCGCCCAATCAAGCAAGATCTTGCTCGATTTGAGCAACTTGTTGCCCGGCGACCGGTGGGTGAATCGAGTGGAATGGCGTTAGAGATCTGTTTTTATTGGTCTTTCTTTTTCTGGCACAGGACTTGTCTCTCAGAGTGGACCCTTTGCGAAGGGATTCACTTATTCAATCGCCAAGAGGGGTTTTCAAGCGCCACGAACGCAGTAGCTTGACAACCCCTCCATGTCACGGAGCAGACCCCATGCCAACCCCTTGTTATATCAGCATCGAAGGCCAGACCCAGGGCAACATCACCGCCGGTGCCTTCACCGCCGATTCGGTCGGTAACATCTACGTTGAAGGCCACGAAGACGAAGTGCTGGTCCAGCAGTTCGACCACACCGTCACCGTCCCGACCGACCCGCAGTCCGGCCAGCCGTCTGGCCAGCGCGTGCACAAGCCGTTCAAGTTCACCGCCGCCCTGAACAAGGCCACGCCGCTGATGTACAACGCCCTGGCCTCCGGCGAGATGCTGCCCAAGGTCGAGCTGAAGTGGTACCGCACCTCCGTTGAGGGCAAGCAGGAGCACTTCTTCTCCACCATCCTGGAAGACGCCACCATCATCAACATCGACTGCACCATGCCGCACTGCCAGGACGCGGCCAAGACCGAGTTCACCCAACTGGTCGAAGTGTCCCTGGCCTACCGCAAGGTCACCTGGGAGCACGGCATCGCCGGCACCTCCGGTTCCGACGACTGGCGTTCCCCGGTCGAGGCCTAAGGCCCGACCGCGTGCACGGGCCCGGATCGATGGATCCGGGCGTCCGTGTCGCCTGACCGGTCCGGGCAACGATTGCTTACACAAGCGGTCGCCCGGATCGGTTAGACTCAGGCCACCCACTTGCAGGAGGCAAGTGACCGTCCGAATCCCCAGTGACGGGAAGGTTGAGCCCGTTTTTGAGAGCGCGAAGGGCAAGCATCTTCGTCTTCTCAAAAGCGAGACCGCGGTTTTTCCAGTTCAAGGATGAATAGCATGTCCCTACCCCAAGGCCTGCAGTTCACGGCCCGCCTCGGCAGCCTGCCGGACGACACCTTCGCGGTGGTCGAGTTCGAGCTGACCGAGCGCCTGTCCCTGCCCTTTGTCCTGACCCTGAAGCTGGCCAGCTCGTTTGCCGACATCGAGGCCGTAGACGTGCTGGACCAGGCCGCCGACCTGGTGATCTGGCAGGACGGCGAGGCCTTACGCGGGGTACAGGGCGTGGTCAGCGCCTTCCGCCGCGGCGCCAGCGGCCACCGCCGCACCCGCTACGAGGTGAAGATCGAACCCGCCCTGTGGCGCCTGGGGCTGATGCACAACAGCCGCATCTTCC
>NZ_QGEH01000010.1 GCF_003258515.1 Marinobacter bohaiensis | reverse complement strand
GGCGTTGATATGACTCCCCACGTCAAGAGGCAAACACCGATCCAGGCCTGTATTCCAAGGCTAGGTGTTGCCGTTAAAGGGCGGGTCAGGACAGACGCTGAGGCCAGTAATCGTCGACGGTTTTCATGCTGATATCCGTGGGTTCTCACCACCTTACTTTTCCGTCGTGAAGCCGGTCCTCCGTCTAGGAACGAGCGTCTGGTCAGAGACGTCAGCCAGGCGTCCTAACGCGCGTCGAGGGTTGCTTCACACACCGTGGCCTGAAGCGCCTGCCCTGTCCCATAACCGTTGTCACAGCATCAACCTCGGATCCGGTTTGGCGATCACGACTTCCCGGGCGATCGCCCAGATGTGGCCGACCAGCTCACGCGCGATGGCAGCCACCACCACATTGCGGTGCTTGCCTCGCTGCATCAGGGCCCGATACCGACGGCAGAGCCGGACCTGGGCCTCCCAGGCCTTTTCCACGATGGCCTTGGGCAGGTCTTCCTGGCGCTGCTGCAGGATGCGTGAGGTCTTTGCCGGATACCGGTAGGCGTGGGCGGCCTCAATGAGCATGCGCCGGGCTCGTTTATTCCCGGCACAGGTCAGTGGCCCGATACGCCGGCGGTTACCGCTGGAGCGTTCACTGGGTGTCAGGCCGACATAGGCCATCAGCTTCCTGGGCGTGTCGAAGCGCTGCAGGTCCCCCAACTCGGCGACCACGCTGGTCGCTACCAGTAACTGCACCCCCCTTAGCGCCTGAACCGCTTTGACCAGCGGGTAGAAGCGCCAGCGGCGGACCTGATAGGTCAGCTCGTTGTCGAGCCGTTCCAGGCGTTTGTGGCGTTCCACGATGGTGTAGAGCATTTCCCGGAACACGGTGTTCTGAGCTGGTGTCGGCATCACCAGTTCCGAGAGCCAGCGCACATGGGCGGCTGACCAGTTGGCAGTGCCGGTGTAACGGATGTCGTGCCGCAGCAGGAACGCCTTGAGCTGACTCTTGGCGTTCTTGAGATCCCACATGGTGGTCTCCCGGGCCCGGGAGAGATCCCGGATGGCCTCGTCTTCGGGCTCGGGCACATAGATCGGCTCGATGTCCCCCGTGCGCAGCAACTGCGCCAGCTGCATGCAGTCGCGCTTATCGGTTTTCACCTGCTGGCCGGGCTTCTTGGGAATCAGTGACGGTGCGACCACAAAGCAGGGATAGCCCCAACTGGACAGCAGACGGTAGAGCCAGTAGCCGCAGGGCCCGGCTTCATAGACGAACTGAAGCTGGCATCCCGGATGGTGGGATTCGAGTTGGCGAACCAATTTGCGGATGGCGTAATGCTGGGTTCCGATGGTGCCAAGATAAGTGACGGGTTCCGTTCGGGAATCGGTGGCGTAGGCCACCGCGATGGTGTCTTTGTGCGTATCCAGGCCAATAAAGCGTGTGCTATGTTTTTTCATGGTGCTGCCCCCCGATTTTACGCATGTGAACACGTAAATTATGGCTCTGGCTTCGGCTAACCCTCGAGCGCGGGGGCAGCCCCTTTGTGGGGAGTCATAATGTCTA
>NZ_QGEH01000009.1 GCF_003258515.1 Marinobacter bohaiensis | reverse complement strand
TTAGGAGCCTGACGATGACCTACTCTCGCATGGGCCATGCCACACTACCATCGGCGCAGGTCCGTTTCACTTCTGAGTTCGGGATGGGATCAGGTGGTTCCGGACCGCTATGGTCGTCAGGCAAAAAGGTTGATCACTGGGAAGGGACAAGATTGCGTAGCGATTTCCTGCGTTATCCGCAGTTGGCTTGGGTGTTATATAGTCAAGCCGCACGAGCAATTAGTATCGGTTAGCTCAACGCCTCGCAGCGCTTCCACACCCGACCTATCAACGTCCTGGTCTTGAACGGCTCTTCAGGGCCCTCGAGGGGCCAGGGAGATCTCATCTTGGAAGGGGCTTCCCGCTTAGATGCCTTCAGCGGTTATCCTGTCCGAACTTAGCTACCGGGCAATGCGACTGGCGTCACAACCCGAACACCAGAGGTTCGTCCACTCCGGTCCTCTCGTACTAGGAGCAGCTTTCCTCAAATCTCCAACGTCCACGGCAGATAGGGACCGAACTGTCTCACGACGTTCTAAACCCAGCTCGCGTACCACTTTAAATGGCGAACAGCCATACCCTTGGGACCGGCTTCAGCCCCAGGATGTGATGAGCCGACATCGAGGTGCCAAACACCGCCGTCGATGTGAACTCTTGGGCGGTATCAGCCTGTTATCCCCGGAGTACCTTTTATCCGTTGAGCGATGGCCCTTCCATACAGAACCACCGGATCACTATGACCTGCTTTCGCACCTGCTCGACGTGTCTGTCTCGCAGTTAAGCGGGCTTGTGCCATTACACTAACCGCATGATGTCCGACCATGCTTAGCCCACCTTTGTGCTCCTCCGTTACTCTTTGGGAGGAGACCGCCCCAGTCAAACTACCCACCACACAGTGTCCTTATCCCCGATAAGGGGACCGAGTTAGAACCTCAAACATGCCAGGCTGGTATTTCAAGGTTGGCTCCATGCAGACTGGCGTCCACACTTCAAAGCCTCCCAGCTATCCTACACAAGCATGCTCAAAGTTCACTGTGAAGCTATAGTAAAGGTTCACGGGGTCTTTCCGTCTAGCCGCGGATACACCGCATCTTCACGGCGATTTCAATTTCACTGAGTCTCGGGTAGAGACAGCGCCCCCATCGTTACGCCATTCGTGCAGGTCGGAACTTACCCGACAAGGAATTTCGCTACCTTAGGACCGTTATAGTTACGGCCGCCGTTTACCGGGGCTTCGATCAAGAGCTTCGTCCGAGGACTAACCCCATCAATTAACCTTCCGGCACCGGGCAGGCGTCACACCCTATACGTCCACTTTCGTGTTTGCAGAGTGCTGTGTTTTTAATAAACAGTCGCAGGGGCCTGGTATCTTCGACTGGTCTGGGCTCCACCCGCAGGGGCTTCACCTACTACCAGCGTGCCTTCTCCCGAAGTTACGGCACCATTTTGCCTAGTTCCTTTACCCGAGTTCTCTCAAGCGCCTTGGTATTCTCTACCTGACCACCTGTGTCGGTTTGGGGTACGGTCTCTCGTGACCTGAAGCTTAGAAGATTTTCCTGGAAGCAGGGCATCAATGACTTCGCGCTGCAAGCAGCACTCGTCGTCGCGTCTCGGCATTAAGGACCCGGATTTGCCTAAGTCCTCTGCCTACATGCTTAAACCGGGACAACCGTCGCCCGGCTCACCTAGCCTTCTCCGTCTCTCCATCGCAGTCACGCGAGGTACGGGAATATTAACCCGTTTCCCATCGACTACACCTTTCGGTCTCGCCTTAGGGGCCGACTCACCCTGCGCCGATTAGCGTTGCGCAGGAACCCTTGGTCTTCCGGCGTGCGGGTTTTTCACCCGCATTATCGTTACTCATGTCAGCATTCGCACTTCTGATACCTCCAGCAAGCCTCTCGACTCACCTTCACAGGCTTACAGAACGCTCCCCTACCCCGTGCACTTGCGTGCACAGCCGCAGCTTCGGTAACCAGTTTGAGCCCCGTTACATCTTCCGCGCAGGCCGACTCGACTAGTGAGCTATTACGCTTTCATTAAAGGGTGGCTGCTTCTAAGCCAACCTCCTAGCTGTCTTCGCCTTCCCACATCGTTTCCCACTTAACTGGTATTTGGGGACCTTAGCTGGCGGTCTGGGTTGTTTCCCTTTTCACGACGGACGTTAGCACCCGCCGTGTGTCTCCCGGATAGTACTCACTGGTATTCGGAGTTTGCATCGGTTTGGTAAGTCGGGATGACCCCCTAGCCGAAACAGTGCTCTACCCCCAGTGGTATTCGTCCGAGGCGCTACCTAAATAGCTTTCGGGGAGAACCAGCTATCTCCGGGCTTGATTAGCCTTTCACTCCGATCCACAAGTCATCCCCTGGCTTTTCAACGACAGTGGGTTCGGTCCTCCAGTGCGTGTTACCGCACCTTCAACCTGCTCATGGATAGATCGCCCGGTTTCGGGTCTATGTCCAGCGACTAAGTCGCCCTATTCAGACTCGGTTTCCCTACGGCTCCCCTAGATGGTTAACCTCGCCACTGAACATAAGTCGCTGACCCATTATACAAAAGGTACGCCGTCACACCCGAAGGTGCTCCGACTGCTTGTACGCATACGGTTTCAGGATCTATTTCACTCCCCTCACAGGGGTTCTTTTCGCCTTTCCCTCACGGTACTGGTTCACTATCGGTCAGTCAGGAGTATTTAGCCTTGGAGGATGGTCCCCCCATGTTCAGACAGGATTACACGTGACCCGTCCTACTCGATTTCACTGAACTCAGGTTTCGGATACGGGGCTATCACCCACTATGGCGGCACTTTCCAGAGCCTTCTCCTACCAGTTGTTCAGCTTAAGGGCTGGTCCCCGTTCGCTCGCCGCTACTGAGGGAATCTCGGTTGATTTCTTTTCCTCGGGGTACTTAGATGTTTCAGTTCCCCCGGTTCGCCTCCAATCCCTATGGATTCAGGATTGGATACCTGGCCGAAACCAGGTGGGTTTCCCCATTCAGAGATCTCCGGATCAAAGGTTGTTTGCCACCTCCCCGAAGCTTTTCGCAGGCTTCCACGTCTTTCATCGCCTCTGACTGCCAAGGCATCCACCGTATGCGCTTAGTTGCTTGACTATATAACCCCAAACCAACTGTTTAACCGTCCTGTTGACCGAAGCCTCCAGGTTGGATCCACAGTGTCAGCAGCCTTTTGTCCTGCTGACGCTTGATTCAAGATTAAGCAACCCAACGATTAACACCGGATAACGCTTGAAATCGCTATCAGTGGATCATTCGTTTCGGAGATAAAGAAACGAACAATCCGTGTTGCAATCTTGTCCACATTGTTAAAGAGCATGTCTGACCCAGTGATCAGAAAGAAGGATTTCGGGATCAATCTGTCATCAATCCGAAACGCTTGTTTCTGCACACTGACCGTAGTCAGGGTATCCGTAAAGTTGGTGGAGCCAGGCAGGATCGAACTGCCGACCTCCTGCGTGCAAGGCAGGCGCTCTCCCAGCTGAGCTATGGCCCCATTCTAAGCCTCACCTTCAAACCCGATTATGGCTATCAGGCTTTAGAATTGGGCAGATCGAGGCGTGTTCGGGCGCCGCATAGCCTGCTATGCAAGTCCGGACACAACGATGAGCTGCGCAATTCTGGTGGGTCTGGGTGGACTTGAACCACCGACCTCACCCTTATCAGGGGTGCGCTCTAACCACCTGAGCTACAGACCCATTACCGCTTGATCTTGCTCGACCTGACCGCGTTGCGATCCTCGCTCAGTTGGTCACGTACTTCCGTACGCTCCCGCCTTCACTCAGCTCGCGCCTTGTCAGCTCAAGCAATCTCGGCGCGCTAATCCTGCCACCCTCTTTTCTTTCGAAAAGACAGCCGCAGTCTTACGGGCCTGCTTTAGACCCTTATGCTCTCTCTTCCGCTGACCAAGTAATTCGTGTGGGCTCTGACCGAAGCGTTCGGCTTCGTTTAAGGAGGTGATCCAGCCGCAGGTTCCCCTACGGCTACCTTGTTACGACTTCACCCCAGTCATGAACCACACCGTGGTGATCGTCCTCCCGAAGGTTAGACTAACCACTTCTGGTGCAATCCACTCCCATGGTGTGACGGGCGGTGTGTACAAGGCCCGGGAACGTATTCACCGCGACATTCTGATTCGCGATTACTAGCGATTCCGACTTCACGCAGTCGAGTTGCAGACTGCGATCCGGACTACGACGCGTTTTAAGAGATTGGCTCCCCCTCGCGGGTTCGCGGCCCTCTGTGCGCGCCATTGTAGCACGTGTGTAGCCCTGGCCGTAAGGGCCATGATGACCTGACGTCATCCCCACCTTCCTCCGGTTTGTCACCGGCAGTCTCCCTAGAGTTCCCACCATGATGTGCTGGCAACTAGGGATAGGGGTTGCGCTCGTTACGGGACTTAACCCAACATCTCACGACACGAGCTGACGACGGCCATGCAGCACCTGTGTTTGGGTTCCCGAAGGCACCAATCCATCTCTGGAAAGTTCCCAACATGTCAAGGCCAGGTAAGGTTCTTCGCGTTGCGTCGAATTAAACCACATGCTCCACCGCTTGTGCGGGCCCCCGTCAATTCATTTGAGTTTTAACCTTGCGGCCGTACTCCCCAGGCGGTCGACTTAGTGCGTTAACTGCGCCACTAAAGATTCAAGATCTCCAACGGCTAGTCGACATCGTTTACGGCGTGGACTACCAGGGTATCTAATCCTGTTTGCTCCCCACGCTTTCGCACCTCAGCGTCAGTATTGGTCCAGGTAGCCGCCTTCGCCACTGGTGTTCCTTCCTATATCTACGCATTTCACCGCTACACAGGAAATTCCACTACCCTCTACCATACTCTAGCCAGACAGTTCGAAGTGCCGTTCCCAGGTTGAGCCCGGGGCTTTCACACCTCGCTTATCTAACCGCCTACGCGCGCTTTACGCCCAGTAATTCCGATTAACGCTTGCACCCTCCGTATTACCGCGGCTGCTGGCACGGAGTTAGCCGGTGCTTCTTCTGCAGGTGACGTCAACACTCAAGGGTATTAACCTTAAGCTTTTCCTCCCTGCTGAAAGTGCTTTACAACCCGAAAGCCTTCTTCACACACGCGGCATGGCTGGATCAGGGTTGCCCCCATTGTCCAATATTCCCCACTGCTGCCTCCCGTAGGAGTTCGGGCCGTGTCTCAGTCCCGATGTGGCTGATCATCCTCTCAGACCAGCTACGGATCGTTGCCTTGGTAGGCCATTACCCCACCAACAAGCTAATCCGACATAGGCACATCCAATAGCGCAAGGTCCGAAGAGCCCCTGCTTTCTCCCGAAGGACGTATGCGGTATTAATCCGGGTTTCCCCGGGCTATCCCCCACTACTGGGCAGTTTCCTATGCATTACTCACCCGTCCGCCGCTCGTCAGCATCCAGCAAGCTGGATCTGTTACCGCTCGACTTGCATGTGTTAGGCCTGCCGCCAGCGTTCAATCTGAGCCATGATCAAACTCTTCAGTTTAAATCAAGCAGCTACCGAAGTAGCTAATATCTGCTCAAGACAACACTCAAAATCACCCTCTCCCGAAGGAGAGTTTGACAGGTCGCTGCCTCGATATTTCTTGCCGAAATACCTCAGTCAGCGCCCACACGAATTACTTGGTCAACTTTTTAAAGAGCTGGGCCTTCGCCCTGTTGAGGCCGCGTATTCTACCGCGCTTCTCAACCTTGTCAACCGTTATTTTTCAGCGTTTTCGATGCTTCCGAAACCGCCGAATCGTTGCCGGCTGACCCGTTCAAGGTGGCGCGCATTTTACGCTGTTTCGCCA
>NZ_QGEH01000008.1 GCF_003258515.1 Marinobacter bohaiensis | reverse complement strand
AGCTTCAGGGTCAGGACAAAGGGCTGGGACAGGCGCTCGGTCAGCTCGAACTCGACCACCGCGAAGGTGTCGTCCGGCAGGCTGCCGAGGCGGGCCGTGAACTGCAGGCCGGTGGCTTGGGGCATGGTGTCGTCCTTGAATGATCCGGGTTAAAGAATCCAGGTATCCAGCCGCCCGGCGCGTTCCGGCTCCGGGCGCTTTATCGATTCGGCCAGCGCGCCGCGTTTAGCGGCTGACGCCGGAGCCGCTGCCGATCACCACACCACCGCAATCGACGGCGTGGCCGGTCAGCGCAATGGGCTTGCCTTCCACGAGCACGGTGCCGTTGCCGCCGGCAATCTTGCGCGGGTGGAGCGGGTGATGGGGTTTGGTGTGCGGTGCCAGCGGATCGCCCTGGCGGGCGACGGGCTTGCCGTCCATCAGGACGGTGCTGCTGGCGGCAATAACGGGGGTGGGCGGATAACCTTCGTGATCGGTGCCGATATCGCCCAGAAGTACGACGTTCTTAGCCATGACTGCTCTCCCTACTCCTCGCACTGCCCGTCAGGACAGTGCCGGGTTCCTTCCCAAACATGGATCGACAGTGTGGCCCGGCAGAGCCGGGACCACAATACGACCGTTTACGGATCTTCGTTGCTATGTCACGAAGTGATCCATTGCGACGTCCTCAATAGAGGCTGCGCGGCACTTCGTAGCCCGCCAGCATCTGCTGCGTGAACGGGTTGACGCCACCGGCGGCGTGCAGCCGGTACTGGACGCTGCCGCCGTCCAGGTTGAACTTCACGTCCACGGCGCTGGCGCTGACGCCGGTGATGTCGGCCTTGTCCAGCAGGCGGAAGAACGCCCAGGGACCGCGCGCGATCTGACTGCGCGGCGAACGGTTCACTTCCACCGGCACCAGGGTGACTTCACTCTCGACGCTGTCGCGCAGCGTATTCGGCCAGATGAGCGGAATACTCTGCCGTGGGCCGTGACTGAATTCAACCAGCTGGCCGTCGACGTTCATCACACTGCGACGCTTGTTGGACGACAGGTTGACCGGCTCCAGCGCGAACTCCACATCCAGGCTGCCCTTGCGGGTGAAGAACGCCTGACGGATGCGCTCGGCCTGGTCGATGGCGGCCATGACGTCGCGGCGGATCAGCGTCGCGCGCTTGCCGAGGCTGACGTGCTCAGGATGGTCTTCCAGGAACAGCTTCAGCTTGTCCTTGTAGAACGTATCCAGGGTGCCGTCCGGCGCGAAGAAGCGCTCGAAGTCCTGCAGCGCGGCGTCACGTCCGGCGTTGCTGCTGAACGGGTAGTTGCGCGCCAGGTTCTGCTGGAACGGCTGGTAGACCTCGTCGTACCACTGGCGCTCCAGTTGGGCGATGGCCTGGTCCAGCACCACGCGCCAGCTTTCCGCGGCGACCTTGTCGAGCATGCGATCAACCGGCGCCGGCATGCCACGCGCCATGCGCTGCAGGGTGAAGATCGGGTCCGCGCCTTCCAGGGTCAGGCGGTCGCGGGCCGCGGCCAGGGCGGCCTTGCCGCTGTCCGGCGACTCCTGGATCGAGCGCAGGTAGTCGTGCAATGAACCCAGCACCTTCTGCACTTCCTCCATCTGGGTCGGCGCGTCGCCGTCCTTCAGGAACAGGCCGTGCAGGCCTTCAAACTGCTGCTCGATGTTCTGCGCCATGCGGTACGCCGGCGAGTTCACCAACGCCTCGCGCTGCTCTTCCGGCAGCTGGGTCTGCGGCGGGTAGATCTGGGTGTTGGCGTTCACTTCCGACAGCAGCTCCACCATCGGCTGGCGGGTGCCGGTCAGGTTTTCCAGCACGCGCACGCCATCGTTGAGATCCTCGAAGTCGCGGATGGCTACGTGGTTGAGTGCTCCGCGCCAGGACTGGGCGTAATCCTCCGCGTAGTGTTTGCGAAGCTCACCCTGCAGTTGCTGTTCGTCGGCCTTGCTGAAATCGACATCGGCGCGACGGCCCAGTACCCAGGCGTCCACCAGGGCCAGCTCGGTGATCTCCTCGGATTCGCGCACGAAGTAGTTCTTCATGCCGTCGCCGGTGAGCATACGCGGGATGCGCAGCGGATCGCTGTCCACGTCCATGGCGCTGTCAGTGGCCTGCGGGCCGTCCTGCACTTCCGAGAACACCAGCTGAAACGCCGGCCCGCCCAGGGCCCGCAGATCCAGCGGCGCGGACAGGTCGAGGCGGCCGCGATGGCGCAGCTGATCGTAGACCCGATCCGGCGTGGCCATCTGGCCCAGCTCGTCCTGGGCCCATTTGACGCTGTTCTGGAACGGCGCCAGGGCGGTGTCGGCGGCCACGTCACCGTGAGCCTGGCGATCCGCCAGGTCGGTGTAGTTCATGGCGTATTCCAGGTGGTTGTTCAGGCGGTCCTGCACCGAACGCTGCCCCGGGAACTTGGTCTGCCAGTAGCGCGCCATGTAGTCGTCGACGATGTCGTTACGACGGCCGCTGGCGTCGTACAGCATGCGCAGCACGCGCAGGTGCGCCAGACGGTCGGCGCTGCCCTCGGGCAACTGATTCATCTCGTGCATCACGCCCGACATCAGCGCCGGCAGGAACTGGTAGCTGAGCATGTCGAGATAGGACTTATCGACTTCCGGGCCGACCACGTCGCCCTGGTACAGGCCCATGTCGGCGACCAGCGGCCACTGGTTGCGGTAGTCGCCGAACGCCAGGGTGGCGGCGCGCAGCTGGTCCAGTGGTTCCAGCAGGTTGCGGCCGGTGGTGTCGCGCTCCTGGCCGGCGGGCTGGTAGTTGTCGAGGAAGCCGTGCACCCGGTCCACCACCATCTGGGCGGCGTCGGCGTTCTTGACGAAGTAGTGCTGCCAGCCGGCGCTCAGGCCCAGGCCCGCCACTACGGCCGCCACGGCCACGGTCACCAGGTTGCGGCGACGCTGCTTGGTGACGCGCACGTTGTCACCGGCCAGCCCCGCCTCGGGATAGATGATTTCCGGGAACAGCTTCTCGCTGAAATAGGTCATCGACTGGCCGCTGCGCTGGGCCGGCTGGATGGCGTCGGCCAGGCCATAGTGGCGCGCGGTGGCTGAGATGAAGGCGTCCTCGGGCACCCCTTCCTGGTAGACGGAGGTGAAGTAGACGCCGCGCACCAGCGCCGGGGTGGAGAAGGCGTCCGCCGCCAGCATTTCGGTCAGGAACTGCTGGACGATGGGCATCAGGCCGGAGATCTGGCGGCTGAAGGAGTAGATCGCGGCGCGCTCTTCCGGCTCGCGGCTCTCGGACATCAACTGCGGCACGCGGGCGTTGACCTGGTCCACCAGCTTGTGGAACGCCGCCTCGAACTGATCCAGCCACTGATCCGGATCCTGCAGGGATTCCAGCTCGAAGGTGAAGCCCAGCGGCTTCTCGCGCTCGGCTTTGTTGAGCTTGCGGAAAAAGGCGGTGAAGCCGTGCAACATGTCCAGCTTGGTGAAGCTGACGTAGACCGGCAGGCGCGAGCCGATCTGCTCCATCAGTTCGCGCAGGCGGGTACGCAGGACCACCGCCTGGGTGCGGCGCTCAGCCTCGCCCAGGGAGCTCAGGTAGGCGAGGTCGATGGTCAGGATCACGCCGTTGAGCGGCCGGCGCGGGCGGCTCTCTTCCAGCCAGGCGATAAAGTGCTTCCAGAGACGTTGCTGGATGCTGCCGCCGTTGGCGGAACCGCCGTCCTGGCTCATCAGCTCACCGTCGGGGTCGATCACCACGGCGTCGTCGCTGATCCACCACTCGAAGCCGAGCGGGTTGCGCTCGGTCTGGCGGTTGCGGGTCACGTTGGTCAGGGTGAAGGTCTGGCCGGACCGCTGGATCAGGCTGGTCTTGCCGGCGTCCTCCAGGCCCATCGCCAGGTACCACGGCAGACGGTAGATGCGGTTGCGGCCGCGGATGTTGTCGCGCAGGGACGCCAGGTTGCGGTTGAGCAGCCGGGTCTGGCGGCGCTCGTACACCAGGATCGGGTCCTCTTCCTCCTCGCGGGCCTCGGACTGGGCCTGGTCCACCTTCTTCAGGCGACGCGACAGGATCCATCCCCACAGGACGGCGACGATCAGCACCAGCCCCAGGGTGGCCAGGGCACGGGTCTGCCAACTGGCCAGCGGCGTCTGTTCGCGCCACTCCCAGGTTGGCCCCAGCCACCAGATGGCGGCCACCAGCAGGCCGAAGCCCAGGGCCAGCACAATCGGGCCGCCGGTACGGATGAACGGCCAGAGCTTCTTGCCGATCTTGACTAACGTGCTACGGATATCCATGCCTTTACTTCCTGCTTTCCCTGTGCGGCGACGCGGTGGCGCCCCCGGTTGAAACGGTTGTCCATGTGCGTGTCGGTGTCATCAGGTGAGTCGCTCCAGATGCGCCACCAGCGACGGCTCCCAGTCTTCCAGTGTGCGGCCGGACGCCTGCTGCTTCAGGTCGCCGAACTGCTGCTTGGCCAGCGCCTTCATGCCGCTGTCGCGCAGCAGCTCGGCGCTCATCAGGCGCCAGTAGAACTGGGCGCGCGGTTCCTTGGCCTTGCTGAGCCCGTCTTCCAGCAGTTTCATGGCCGGCGCCAGACCGTCCTGCTTGAGCACGTCCTGGGCGTTTTCGTAGGCCTTGTGCCAGTCGGCACCGCGCCCCTGCTTGCCGGCGCCGCCGGGCGAGCTGGTCAGCAACCACTCACGCACCGGTTTGGGCAAGAACGGCGAGCCGTCGGAGAAGGTCATGTCCGCCAGCGCGGGCAGGCGGTCGATGAACCCCTTGAGGGCGTTGCGAATGGCTTCGGCGCACTTGGGGTGGCCGGTCTGCTCGGCGGCCTGGGCGCTGAGGTAATGCCCTTCCAGCCAGAACGGGCTGACTGACAGGCTCTGCTCGATGCGGCCCCAGAGGTTCATGTCCACGCCGCGCCCCAGGCTCTCGCGGTATTCCGACACCCGGTCGGAGCTGACCGCCGCCAGGTCGCTTCGGCCGCCCTTGCGCGCCGGCGGGGTGGCGGTGATGTTGTACCAGATGGCGAAACGGCGCATCTGGTAGCCCAGCGGCGAGCCCGGTTCTAGGTCCGTCAGCAGGTCCGCGACGCGCAGCAGGCTCTGACGAGTGGCGCGCTCGTCCTTGGGGTCGAGGGTCACGCTGCCCAGGCTGCCGGACGCGCCGGAGGACGTGGTCGCCGCGCCGCCGCGTCGGGCCGGCGTTTCCTGGGTGCTCGCGGGCGCCGCCGGCGCTTCGGCCACCTGCCCCACTTCCGGCAGGTTGGTGATGGCGTGGCGCAGGTCATCGATGCCGTCGGTGGCCAGTGAGTCGGCCTCCGCCAGCGCCTTGAGGCGGTCCAGCCGGTCCAGGCAGAACTGGCGGCCGTCGCCTACGGCGCTGTCGAAACTCAGACGCCCCACTTCCGCGCCGGCGCGCTGCATCATCTGGGCGAACATCATCTTGCGCGGGCGCGCGCCCTTGGCGCCGGGATAGGGCCAAGCGTCGGTCCACCAGCCCTGCATCACCTCGCACAGCAGGTGGATGGACAGGGCGAAGCGTTCGCCGCTGCCGCCGCGCTGCAGCGCAAGCAGCAGGAAGCCCAGCACCTTGAGATCCTTGGAGATGTCCGACAGCAGCCGCAGCGCTTCCTGCTCCACCTTGTCCCACTCGATCTCGCCGTGGGACAGGGAGCCCATTTTCATGATCTCGCCGTCGAGGAATTCCAGCGTCGGGTCTTCTTCCAGCAACTGGCCCTGGGGCGACTCCCCTGCCAGCGGCGAGAGCACCGGTTCGACATAGGGATGTTGTTCTACTGCCTGCATCGTTGCCAACGTCCTGTTCGTTCGGGTCGGTTTACCAGCCGCACTCGGCGCGCAGCGGCGCCAGGGCTTGACGGAAGCCACTGAGGTCGAACATGAGTCCGTCCAGGGCGGATTCATCGCTGTGCAGCGTCAGCCGCTGCGCATTGACCAGTTGGCGTACGGTGCGGATCGCCGGCAACCCGCGCCCGCCGCTGATCACGTAGCCGTCGTCGCGCACGCGCCAGGTCTGTGCCTGCACGCGGCCGTCGGCGTCCAGCTCCAGGGGCACCCGCTCCGCCGTACTGGCCTTGGGCAGCATCAGCGCGAAGCGGGTAATGTCGTTGTGGCAGCGCACCGTCAGCAGCGGGCGCGGCGGCACGGCACCCAGCGCCGGCACGGTGACCAGCTTGCCGGCGTCGCCGTCGTGCTGCAGGGCATTGTCGTCCGGCGTGCGGGCCTGTTCCTGGGCGTAGGCGGCCACCCATACTGCGGGCTTCTTCGCTGGCAGCGCGGCCTGCTGCTCTTCCAGGGTGCGCACCGGCGTGTCGAACACGTCGTCGAAACAGGCCAGGCGCTCCAGGCGCGCGACCTTGGCGGTGCAGGCCTGGGCCGCTGTCAGGGTGTCGCCTCCGCTGACCTTGGCGTGATCTGTGCCATCGGCGCGATCTGAGCCAGCGGCGTGGGTGATTCCGGATACGGCAGCCAGGGCCGCGACAAACATCAATAAACGCGGACGCGTGGTCATCCGGCCTCCGATACGTTGAACTTCTGGCACTTGTGGGCCAGCGTGCGTTTTGGCAGCCCCAGGCTTTCCGCCGCCTGGGCCCGGTTGCCGCCGTACTGGCGCAGGCGTGCGCTGATTACGGCGGCTTCGAATTCCTGCGCGGCGGCGCGCAGGTCGTCAATGTCGTGCAGGGCCGGTACACCCGGCTGGGGCACGGGCGCGTCATTGAGGTCCAGCTCGCCGTCCGTTTCCTCCGACGCGGCCAGGGCGTCGAGACGCAGGTCTTCGGCCTGGATGTCTTCCTGCGCCGGGGTTTGCACACAGGCAAACTCGATCACGTTGCGCAGCTCGCGCACGTTGCCCGGGAAGGCGTACTGCTTGAGGTGCTCCAGGGCGTGGCTGCTGATACCCAGCGGGCCACGACCCTCGCGCTCGCGGTAGATCCGCACAAAGTGGCGGCACAGCTGTTCCAGGTCCTCGGGGCGCTCGCGCAGCGGCTTGACCCGCAGCGGGAACTGGCTGAGACGGTAGAACAGATCGCGGCGGAAGGCGCCGTCGCCGATCCGTTCCTGCAGCGGCTGGTGGGTCGCCGCCACCAGGCGGAAATCGGAATGCACCTCTTCACGCGCGCCCAGCGGCCGGAACTGGCGGGTTTCCAGCACCCGCAGCAGCTTGGACTGCAGCGCCATGGGCATGTCGCCGATTTCGTCGAGGAACAGGGTGCCGCCATCGGCCTGGGCCAGCAGCCCCTGCTTGGCGGCATCCGCGCCGGAAAACGCGCCCTTGGCGTGGCCGAACAGCTCGTTTTCCAGCAGGCTATCGGGGATCGCCGCGCAGTTGACCACCACGAAGGGCCCGTCGCTGCGCTCGGAGAAATCGTGCAGGCCGCGTGCTACCAGATCCTTGCCGCACCCGGTTTCCCCCTGCACCAGCACCGACAGCTGGCTGCCCGCCGCGCGGATCACCTGCCCGCGCAGATCAGCCATGGCGCGGGACTGTCCCACCAGGGAGCGGGCCAACTGGTCGCTCTTCTGGCGTTCGGTCTCGTTGTCGCGCAGGGAACTGAGCGAGCGGCTGAGCAGGCGCTGCTGCCAGAGGCGGTCGTCCCGGTCCCGGTGCGCCACCCACTGCAGGGTGATCAGCGACAGCAAACCGTCGAACAGGGGCTGGGCGACCAGCGCGTCCCACACCGGATCGACGCCGCACAGCACGAGAATGCCCAGCGTGCGTTGATCCGCCGAGCGCAGCGGCTGTATCCAGATGGAATCGGCACCGCGGCTGGCCTGGAACAGTCGGCTCAGGCCGGCGTGATCCAGCCGCGCGCAGGCCGCCGACGACAGCGCCCGGGCCTTGCCCTCGCGCAACACGTGGGCGAACGGGTGCGAGAAGTCGTCGCATTCGAACGCCAGCTCGGCGTCCAGCGCCGGGCAGAGCAGGGTCCGGCCGCTGGCGTCCAGCTCCAGCACCCAGCAGCGGCTCAGGCCGAACACCCGCTCCAGTTGCGCCGTGGCGCAGGCCAGCAGGGTCGAGCGGTCGCGCTGCCCCACCAGCTCCACAGCCAAGTCAATCCCGGTGTGCAGTTCCATCTGCATCCGTCCCATAACGTGTCCTTAGCTGACCGTCCCGGTGAAGCGGCCGTCGGCGATGCCCAGACGCACCTCGCTGACGGTCTCCCGTGCGGCCAGTTTTTCCAGCAGCGCCAGGGACACCGGCGGCAGCAGCTCGCCCTCGATGATGGACTCGAGCATGCGCGCGCCGTTCTCGCTGCGGGTGGCCCGGCTGCGCACCGCCGCCACCAGGCCTTCTTCCAGCACCACCTCGGTGCGGTAGCGATCGCGGATCTGATCCGCCAGACGTTCCAGCTTGTCGCCCACGATCCGATCCAGGGTGCCCTCGCCCAGTGGCAGGTACGGCACCACTTCCATCCGCGCCAGCAGCGCCGGCTTGAAGAAGTCGGCCAGTACCGGGTAGAGGTCGTCATCCAGGGCCGAAGCGTCGAACTCGCCGTCACGCTCGGCGTGCTGGACGATGGTTTCGTAGCCCAGGTTGGAGGTGAGGAAGAACACCACGTTCTGGCAGTTGATCAGACGGCCTTCGCCGTCCGCCAGCTCGCCCTTGTCGAACGCCTGATAGAACAGGTTGAGCACTTCCGGGTGGGCTTTTTCCACTTCATCCAGCAGCACCACCGAATAGGGTTTCTGGCGGATCGCCTCGGTCAGGATGCCGCCCTCGCCGAAGCCGACGTAGCCCGGCGGCGAACCGATCAGGCGCGAAACGGTGTGCTTCTCCTGGTATTCGGACATGTTGATGGTGGTCAGGAACTGGCGGCCGCCGTACAGCAGATCGGCCAGTTGCACCACGGTTTCGGTCTTGCCCACGCCGGACGGCCCCACCAGCAGGAAGGCGCCCATCGGGCGGCCCGGGCGGCGCAGGTCGGCGCGGGCGGTCAGCAGGTGCTGGTGCAGCGCGGCGATGGCCGGGTCCTGGCCCTTGATGTGGGCCTCCAGGTGATCGGGCAGATGGGTGATCTTCTGCAGCTCGTCGGCGGTCATGCGGTTGACCGGAATACCGGTCCAGTCGGCGATGACTTCAGCCACCTGCCGCGTGTCGACCAGGGCGTGCACCAGCGGCTCGTCGGCCTGGAGCTGGTCCAGCTCCTGCTGCAGGGCGGCGGCTTCCTGGCGCAGGGTATCGGCGTCCAGCGGGGCCTCTGCCGTTTCGCTGTCTTCGCCGCCTTCACCCTTCTCTTCCGATGATTCCGGGGTCAGCAAGCGCTCACGCACATCGACCAGCTTGGCCACGAGCTCGCGCTGGCTTTCCCAGCGTTCCTGCAACTCGGCCGCTTCCGCTTCCAGCGCCGCCACCTCGGTGGCCACGCCGTCGTGACGTTCGCGGTCGGTGTCCTGGCCCAGGTGGCTCTGGCGTTCGAGCAGCTCCTGCTCCATCCGCAGCTGGTGCAGCTCGCTGCGCACGTGGCTGAGCCGGCGCGGCGGGGTACTCAGGTTGAGGCTGACCCGCGCGGCGGCGGTATCGAGCACGTCGATGGCCTTGTCCGGCAGCTGGCGACCGGCCAGGTAGCGGGCGGACAGGGACGCGGCGGCGGTCAGGGCGGAATCGTCGATCAGCACCTGGTGGGATTTTTCATACACCGGGCGCAGGCCGCGCAGGATGTGCACCGCCTGATCGGTGGTGGGCTCGCCCAGGGCCACCGGCTGGAAGCGCCGGCTCAGGGCCGGATCCTTCTCGAAGTACTTCTTGTACTCGCGCCAGGTGGTGGCGGCCACGGTGCAGAGTTCGCCGCGGGCCAGCGCCGGCTTGAGCAGGTTGGCGGCGTCGGATCCGCCCTCGTTGTTGCCCGCCCCGATCAGGGTGTGGGCTTCGTCGATGAACAGGATGATCGGCGTCGGCGATTCCTTGACCGCCTCGATCACGCCCTTCAGGCGCTTCTCGAACTCGCCTTTCACCGAGGCGCCGGCCTGCATGGCGCCCAGGTCCAGGGCCCACAGGGCCACGTCCTTGAGGCGGTCCGGCACTTCCCCGGCGACAATGCGCAGGGCCAGGCCTTCCACCACGGCGCTTTTGCCGACGCCGGCGTCGCCCACCACGATCGGGTTGTTCTTGCGGCGACGGCAGAGGATGTCGATCATCTGGTCGATCTCGGCGTCCCGGCACAGCACCGGGTCCAGCTCGTCGTTGCGGGCGCGCTGGGTGAAATCCGAGGCGTAGCGGCTGAGCATGGACTCGTCCGTCGCCCGCGGCGCCGCCGGGCCGCCCTCGGCGTCCGCCACCGGCTCTTCGATGGAACCGCGGGTCACCGTGGCGAACTGACGTTTGAGGTGCTCGCGGTTGAGGCCGTCCAGCTCCCGCGCCAGGCGCGGCATCAGGTAGCGGTCGGCATTCATCAGCAGCGCCAGGAAAATGGGGCCGGAGCGCAGCTGGCCATGTTCCAGCTCGGTGGAGGCCAGCAGCCAGGCGTCCTGGATCAGCTCGATCAGCAGCGGCGAGAAGGACGGGTAGGCGTCGGCCACCTGCGGCCCGCCTTCCAGGCTCTCACCCACCAGCGGCTGCAGGGCCATGTGGTCGAGGCCCGCCTGGTCCAGCATCAGGCGGATGTCGGAATACGGCGTCTCCAGCAGCTTGAACAGCAGGTGTGCCGGCGTGATTTCCGCACCCTGGCGAGCGATGCACAGGGCGGCGGAGGCTTCCAGCGCCTCCCGGGAAATGTCGTTGAGGCGCCCGATGAGCGCCGGTAATTCAACCCGAAGCATGTGTTCTCCTTTCCTAATTCGGGAGTTGTGCCAGCACAGTGAGCACGTCCGTGATGCGCTTATCCAGTGCGGTGTCGTAAAGGCTGTAAACGGTGACCATGGCGGCGATGAAGACGCCGAAAATGCTCCACAGCGGCAGGCCGGTGCGGAAGCGGTTGCGCGACGGGGTCACGTGCTCCAGGGCATTGCCCAGGGACTCGGGCACTTCCTCATCGCGCAGGTCGGAAATCTGGCGGTGCAGGCCGGCGATCACGCGCTCGTATTCGTCGCGTCCGTTTTCCATCACCTTGTAGCGGCCTTCGAAGCCCAGGCACAGCGCCAGATAGATGAACTCGAGCATGTCGCGGTAGCGATCCGGCTCCTGCTCCATGCGCGACAGGATGGCGAACACCTTTTCGCCGCCCCAGGTCTCGTTGTGGAAGCGCGACAGCAGCGACTGCTGGGACCAGACGCTGTGGGCGCCCCAGTCGGTGCCCAGCACCGCCTCGTCGATGAAGGCGCAGAGCACGTAGCGGTAGGCCACCACCGTGGGGCGCTCGTAGCCCTGCTCGATCAGCTCGCGGTCGATGTCGGTGACTTCGTCCACCACCTGCTGGTAGAGCTGCGGCACGCGGCTGAAATCCGCCAGCCGGCGCGCCCGGATCACCAGTCCCAGCAGCGGCAGGGCCGCGTCCACCAGGCGGTTGTGTTCAAAACCGCGCAGGCGGAAGGTTTCATCGGCGGTGGTTTCGCTGTGGCCGTTTTCTTCAAACAGCATCTTGCCGAAAGCGTCTTCCTGCGGGGCTGACATTACGCTGGAATCGTCCATGATCTAGCTCCTGATGGCCCAGAACTGCATCTCGATGCCCGGGAAATCGCCCGCCACGTGGAAGGCGAAACCGCTGGCGTTGTCCAGCATCTGCCACGCCTGACTGCGGGCGTCGAGCTGGAAGTAGGTAAATCCGGCGTGGTACGGCAGCTGGCGCGGTGCCACCGGCAGCGGTACCAGCGGCACGCCCGGCAGCTGCAGGCTGATGAGGTCGCGGATTTTCTCCACCGAACCCACCTTGCACTGCTGGGTGAACTGCTTGCGCAGGTCGTCGGTGGGCATGTCGGCGCGCACCGCCAGGATGAACTCGGCCTGGCCCATGAGCTGGTTGTCCTGGATCGGCGCGACCGTCAGGCCGTACTGGCGCTGCTGCAGCTGGATCGCCACGGCGCGCGGCTCCAGCACCGTGCTCAGGGACTGACGCAACACCTGCATCAGCGGCGAGAAGGACGCTTCCGGCAGGTCGTGGTCGTAGCCCGGGTACTCGCTGGGCAGACGGTTCTCGTCGGTGAAAGTCACCAGTTCGCCGCACAGTTCCAGCAGGGCCTCATAGAGACGCTCCGGATGCAGCTGACGCACCCGCGCCAGGTGCATGAAGCGCGGATGGGCCCGGTTGAGCATCTGCAGCAGCATGAAGTCGGACACGTCGGCGACGCCGCCCTGATTGGGCGACCCGACCCGTTCGGCGATGTTCTTCGCGCGTTCGCGCATCAACCCCGCCATTTCGCCAACGAAACGCTGCAGCTTGGGCGCTGCGCGCACGCTCAGCATGGTCGGCATGAAGCTGGGGTCCATCACCAGGCTGCCGTCCGGACGCTTCTCCAGGATGCGGCCGATGGCCAGCGCGGCGTAGGCACTGAGGTCCTCGCGTTCGAGCATCAGGCGCGGTTTGACCTTGGCCAGGTCGATGGCGTGACGGTCGCCGTCGATGGAATGCAGGTCGCGGATGTCCAGAGTCTCCGAGCGGAAACGCGCGGAGACACCGGACTCGGGCCATTCCACTTCCGGCAGGCTGTCCGAGGTCAGCGGCAGGGCCAGGAAGACCACCTGGTTGGCCACCGAGGAATCGGTGATCTCCAGGGGCTCGGGCATGACGTCTTCCATCGGCAGATTGAAGCCGGTGCCGTCCGGGAACAGGCCGTTGGCCCGCACCAGGCCGATGCGCCCGAAGCTCAGGTATTCGTCGTTGAGCTGCAGGTCGCCGAAGCCGTACAGGTAGTCGGACACGGCAAAGGCACGGTCGGTGATCTGCTGCTCTAGGTATCGTTGCTGTTGCTGAAAGTGCTGCGGTTTGATGAACAGGCCATCGCTCCACACCACCCGGTTATGTGCCGACATACTTATTGATCCGCCTTCTGCATCATGACTTCGCGTTCGCGCAGGTTCACCAGGATGTGATAGCGCCCGCCCATGGGGTCGACCTTGACCACCTTCTTCCACTGGGATTCGTTGGGAAACGCGTAGAACGCGACCACGCCCAGGTAACGGGTCCCGGAGTCCACTTCGAACGATTCGATGTACTTGAACTGGCCCGGCACCATGGCGTAATCGCTGTGGTCGATGTAATTGGCGCCGAGCGCGTCTTCCAGGTCTTCGGAGATCTGGTCGAAATCCGCCGCCAGCATCATCGAGCTGTCTTCCATCTCGATGATCTTGAACATGATCGGCGCCGGCTGCATGGCGTCGTTGGGGTTCACGTCCGGCTCCGCCAGCATGGTCAGGTCGACGGTGGTCGGCTGCTCATCCGGCGTACCGACCGGGGTGTCCGGATCCCACATCACCTGGGCCGACTTGGAAATGGCCTTGAAGGGCCCGGAGCAGCCGGCCAGGCCGAGCACCGCGCACAACAGGATCCACTGACCGATTCTCACAGCACGGACTCCCGCTGCAGCTTGCGCAGGTGGTGATCGTAGGCCTGCTCGAAGACCTCCTCGAACAGACGCTCGAAACCACGCTGACGACTGGAGCGCAGCTCCTGGTAATAGTGGGTGTACATGTCCCAGGCCCAGGCCGCTTCGTTCTCGCCCGGCTGCAGCGAACGGCGGTAGCCGTGGAACCGGTTGAGCAGGTTCTCCGGCGAGAAGGCGTGCAGGATGGCGTCGAGCGCCTCGCTGATCGCTGCCTGGGTCGCCTGCTGGTGATGACGCAGGCCGGTCAGGCTCTCGGTTACCGCGGACGGCGCCGACAGGTGCACCGGGCTGCGCTCGGCGGCAAACAGGGTCTGCATGACGTCGTCATAGCCCTGGCCCAGGCGCAGCGGGTTGTCCTCGATTGGCTGCAGGCGTGTGCGCAGCGCCTGGTGGCGGCTGTCTTCGCGCTGATGCAGGTCCAGCAGGCCTTCGATGGTGGCCTTGATGGTGCGACCGGCTTCTTCCAGGAAGCCCTGCATGGCGTCGCTGCTGTCAAAACGCATATCGCTGTCGAGCCCGCGCATCAGCGGCGCGCCACTGATGTGCTTGCGGCTCTGTTGCGTGGCCTCGCCACGGCTGAGATCGCTGCGGTCGTCTTCCATGCGCCGCTTTCCTCCGTTGATCACGGGCAGGCGCAGGGCCCGTTCCCGTTCGTCCATGTAGGGATCGCTCGACTCCGCCTGGTTGCCGTACCAGTCCGGGTTGTCGTCGAGCAGTTCTTCGGTCTGGCGCCGCTCCCGCGCCTGCTGCTCCAGCTCGCCAAAGCCGTCCATCGGATCGCGCTGTTGGCGTTCGGTGGGGGCCGGGTCCAGGTGGTCCAGCGGGTTGAGCTGCTCGGGCTTCTCCGCGTCGAAATCGACCTTTTCCAGCTCGCGCTCCTCGGCGTTGACCAGCATGGGGTCGTCCGGCGCTTCGTCGAGCGGAATGTCGTGCGGGCCGTCGCCTTCGATCAGGTCCACCTGCAGCATGTAGTTGCCCACCCGCAGCCGGTCGCCGTCCATCAGGCGCGCGCGGCGGCCGCGACCCACCGGCATGCTGCCGCTGTTGACGTAGGTGCGCCCGGAGCGGTCGATGACGCAGTAGTGGCCGTCGATCATGCGGATCTCGGTGTGCCCGGGGAGGACGCCAGTGCGGTGCGGCGACAGGCGCCAGGTGTCACTGTCCGCCGAGCCGATGGAGCCACCGCGTTCGCCGAAGTCGCAGCCGAGGTCGGAGCTGACGCCCACGTCCGCCGGATTGGAGATGCTCAGCCTGAGACGTGTCTTGGTTGCTGTTTCCATAAATCACCGCCGGATTTGAATGCGGACGGCCTGCTGCGGCTCGCCCGGTGTCGGGTTAACGAAAGTGGTCCAGCCCAGGCGGGCGTCGTTGCCCAGTTGCATGGGCTCGACGTCGTCGGAGCGGATCTCCAGCTCCAGATCGAAGGCCAGTTGCTCGCGCATGGTGAATTCCACCAGCTTGACCAGGCTCTGGTGGTCCTGGCCGATGGGCAGGAAGTCCATGAAGCGTTCGCGGCTGAGTTCCTTGAGGCGCAGGATGAACTTGCCGCTGCGGTCGCGGATGCTGTCGCCCACCAGGGTTTCCTCGCCCAGGCGGCCGTTGGCGCGACCCAGCTGGGTCTGCTGGTCGGCGGGAATGCTGACCTTGCGCAGCACCCAGGGCTCGATCTCCACTTCCGGCAGATCGAAGCAGTGGGCCACGATGCCGCTGACCACGTCCGGCGAGCGGCTGCGCCCGGCCATGAGCCCGGCGTAGGACAGCATTTTCGACCAGTTGATCGGGGTGTCCCCGCGCAGGTCGCTGTCTCCCAGGCCCACCAGGGAAAAGACGTGTTCGGAGAAGGCATCGCTGGCGCCCGGCTGGAAGCGCACGTAATAGCGGTACTTGCGCCAGACCCGGTGGAACAGGGTCACCAGCCGGTGGTTGAAGAAATCCAGGAAGTAGCGCCGGATGCCCGACTGCTGGCCGTATTCCCAGGCCAGATCCTCCAGGTAATAGCCCGGCAGCGGCGACTGGGAGCCGTGCAGCCCGAGGAAGCTGACTTCCATCTGGTAAGGCGCGTACTCGTGCTCCGGCAGGCCGGCGGACAGCACGTCGCTGCCCGGAAAGCCCAGGCCCGCCGACGACGAGAAACGGATGCGCTCGTGCTGCGGCGCATCGTCGGTGGCCCGCTCCAGGTCGTCCCCGTGCAGGCGGTGGATCAGGTCCACCAGCTGGAAGAAATTGTAGCGGCGCGCGTTCCCGAGAACGGGCTGCAGGCCGGCTACATCAGGGGCTGCTGCCCGGTCCGCAACGTCCATGTGTACCGCTCCTGGTTCTCCGAATTCACCACGTCCAGCAGGTGAAAGGCGTTAATACTCGCGTAGAGGGCAAAAAAGTGACTGAGGACCGTGCCGAACAGGTACAGGTCCCCTTCCGAGGCAAACGACTGCTGATCCAGCGTCAGCGTCGACTGGATGCCCCGCACCGGCAGGCCGCGATACATGCGATCCACCGGCTGGGTTTCGATGTTCTGGATGCCCGCCAGTCGCTGCTGCGAGACCCGCTCCGCCTGGCGGTCCACCAGGGCGCGGAAGTCGTAGACCCGCAGCACCGAGCGCAGGGCGTCCACATCCAGCAGCGACAGGTAGTTCAGCGACAGGTTGGACACCAGGGTCCACAGCAGGCTGCCGTCCAGGGTCGGCCGCAACGTCGGCGTGGGCCGGGTGATGTTGCGGAACGACGCGAACGCCGGCGTGCTCTGGGTCGCCTCGCAGATGTCGCCGACCGCCAGTTGCGCCGGCAGCTGCCGGTTGGTGCAGGTGACAGTGAGGGAGATGGCCTCGTGCTGGTTCAGGCACAGCTCCTCGTCGCCGCGGACGAACGAAATGTAGTGATCGAAGCCGTCGCCGCGCACGCTCTCGCGCACCCGGACCCGGTAATACAGCGCCGTTCGGTTGCGATCGCGCTCGATCTGGTGCTGAAAACTCTCGAACGCGCTATACAGACGGGGCTCGCCCCGCTCCCGGCCCACCGGGTTGTCGAGCCAGCCTTCCACCTGGTCCACGCTGAAAATCTCGTAGTGGGAGGCGAAGCGGCTCGACGGCTGCATGCGGTATTCGGTCTGCCGGCCATTGAGGTCGATGGGCTCGGCCTCGTGGCTGAATAGGTTGATCGCCGGGGTGCAGTACAGCTGGAAGTTCTCGGAACGCACCTTGGCGTCCGGCGGCAGCGTCCGGTTGAAGCGGAAGCGCAGCTTGAACTCGTCCACCTGGATGCCCGGCAGGTGCTTGTCCAGTCCGGTCAGGTCCATGAAGTGGAACGACTCGGGGAAACTCAGGTATTCCTGGATGATGCGGTACCCGGGATAGGCGTTCTTGGGGTACGGCAGCATCGCGTCTTCGGCGGCAAAACCCACCTGGCGCAGGCTGTCCTTCGGCAGGTGCAACACCTTGCCGTCGATTTCCAGCTCGATGCCCTGCAGGCAGTGGTTCAGCCACAGGTACAGGGTCTGCGCGGTGAAGGTGTCGCCACCCAGATGGAAGCGCAGGCTGTCCATACCCAGTTCCGACAGCGGCTGGTCGGTGTGCATTGCCATGGTCAGTTCCACGGCGGACACTTCCCGCGACAGTTCGGCGTGGGCATCGGCCAGCGTCATCGGGTACATGGCGATGTCGCGACAGGTGCGGAACCGGCACTGGGTCTGGCCACGGCGATCCCCCACCAGACCACTGCGCACTTCGGTGTGGCTGGGGATGATCTGGCGCTCGCTGATGGCGTGCAACAGCGGATCGAAGCGCATGATGGTGGCGCTGGGTACGGGACGCAGGTAGTTCGGCCAGAGCATGTTGAGCATCGAGTGCGTCAACTCCGGGAACTCGTCCTCCACCTTTTCCCGCAGTTTACCGGTCAGGAACGCGAAGCCTTCCAGCAGGCGCTCGACGTCCGGATCGGTACTCTGTTCCGACAGGAAGCGGGTCAGCTGAGGATGGGCCTCGGCAAACTCGCGTCCCTGCAGGCGCAGGAAATTCAGTTCGTCTCGATAGAATCTGTTTAACTTCACGACTACACCACGCGGTAAAAGCGTTTGTCGTCCAACAGAAGGTCGATCGTGGCTCGCTCTTCGACATCGTCCACGCGCAGGTGGACGGTAACCTGGAAGCGCAGCTGCAGGGGATCGGAGTCATCGGGCAGCGTCTTCACATCGACGCGCTTTACGCGCGGCTCGTAGTGCTCGATGCACTGCCGAATGGCGCTACGAATCCGGATGTTCAGGTCCTGGGTGCCGAGGGTGGCATCGTTGAAGTCCACCAGCCCGAGGGCCGGTGCACTGGCGCTGTTGCCCGGATGGGCATTGAGCAGCCTGACAAGATGCCGTTTGATGGAGTCCACCACACCGGTGGTTTCGCCCATTGCGTTCCCTGCGGGCTGGGCAGCCTGGTCGAGTCGCTCGAACAGGCTGCCCCCTGTGGCCTGAACACCGTGGTCACCGGTGTCCCAGCTCACGACTTACTCCTTGTCGAGGCGTCCGACCAGAGACAGCTCGAAGTTGGCACCCATGTACTTGAAGTGCGGACGCACGGCCAGGGAAACCTGGTACCAGCCCGGATCGCCTTCGACGTCGGCCACGGTCACCTGGGCGGCGCGCAGCGGACGGCGGCTGCGAACTTCCGCCGGCGGGTTTTCCTGGTCGGCCACGTACTGCTTGATCCAGGTGTTCAGTTCGCGTTCCAGATCCTGACGCTCCTTCCAGGAACCGATCTGCTCGCGCTGCAGCACCTTGATGTAGTGGGCCAGGCGGTTGATGATCATCATGTACGGCAGCTGGGTGCCCAACTTGTAGTTGGTCTCGGCTTCTTTGCCTTCCTTGGTGTTCGGGAACACCTTGGGCTTCTGCACGGAGTTGGCCGAGAAGAAGGCGGCGTTGTCGCTGCCCTTGCGCATGGTCAGGGCGATGAAGCCCTGGTCCGCCAGCTCGTATTCACGACGGTCGGTGACCAGCACTTCGGTCGGGATCTTGGCTTCCAGCTGACCGAAGGACTCGTACAGGTGCACCGGCAGGTCTTCCACGGCACCGCCGCTCTGCGGACCGATGATGTTCGGGCACCAGCGGTACTTGGCGAAGCTGTCAGTCAGGCGGGTGGCCATCAGGTAGGCGGTGTTGCCCCACAGGTAGTGCTCGTGGTCGCCGCTGACGTCCTCGGTGTAGTTGAAGCTGCGGATCGGGTTCTCTTCCGGGTCGTACGGCGTACGCAGCAGGAAGCGCGGCGCGGTCAGCCCCAGGTAGCGGGCGTCTTCGGACTCACGCAGCGAACGCCACTTGGCGTAGCGCGGGCCTTCGAACACGTCGGCCAGTTCCTTGATGGCCGGCAGCTCCTGGAAGCTGTCGACACCGAAGAAGGTCGGCGCGACGGAGGACAGGAACGGCGCGTGGGCCATGGCACCGACGGAGGACACGAACTGCAGCAGTTTCATGTCCGGCGAGGACGGCGTGAAGGCGTAGTTGCCGACGATGGCGCCGACCGGCTCGCCGCCGAACTGGCCGTAGCCGGTGGCGTAGATGTGCTTGTAGAAACCGGTCTGGGTAACGTCCGGCGCGAACTCGAAGTCTTCCAGCAGTTCCGCCTTGGTGGCGTGCAGGATATCGACCTTGATGTTCTCGCGGAAATCGGTGCGATCGACCATCAGTTTCAGGCCGCGCCAGGAGGATTCCAGCTCCTGCAGCTCAGGAGCGTGCAGGACTTCGTCCATCTGGGCGCTGATCTTGCGGTCGAGCTCGACCACCATCTGGTCAACCAGGGCCTTGTTGACCGGCTGGCCTTTTTCATCGCTTTTCAGCAGGTTGGCAATAAAGGTCGCCACGCCGCGACGGGCAACGTCGTAACCTTCGTCGGCCGGGGCCATACGACTGTTGGCCATTACCTGATCGAGGAGCGACCCCTCGGCGGATTCGGTCGTAGCGGACTGCTGTACAGCTGTGTCAGACATACCACATCCCTTCAGTACGTTTTGGGTCTTCAAACATAGGCGGTCCGGCCTGTCCGCATCCTGCGGTCAGCGATTGGAGGATTCAGCCCGGTCGCCGGTTCAATGGACGGTTGTTTGGTTCAGCCTTTCTCGGGCTCTTCTTCGCCGGTCGCCAGCTCCAGCTCGGCCAGCAGCTTCTCGCGCGCTTCGTCGCTGTCGAGCAGCTCCTGCAGCTTGGTGCGGAAAGACG
Source organism: Marinobacter bohaiensis (assembly GCF_003258515.1). Taxonomy (NCBI): domain Bacteria; kingdom Pseudomonadati; phylum Pseudomonadota; class Gammaproteobacteria; order Pseudomonadales; family Marinobacteraceae; genus Marinobacter; species Marinobacter bohaiensis. The sequence continues at coordinate 89,625 of NZ_QGEH01000008.1, read as the reverse complement.
GCACATTGCCCAGCGGACCCTTGAGGGCCATCAGCGCCTCACGCAGCTCGATCAGCTTGCGCAGCTCAGGCACCTGGCGGGCGATGCTATCGGGAGAAAAGTCAGAAAGACTGCCGATTTCGAGGTTGACCGGCAGGTCGTCGGCCTCATCGTCGAGGCGGTTGGATACCGACGTGGACAGCTTCAGGCCAGCTTCTTTCATCACTGACTGGAAGTTGTTCTTGTCGACGGAAATGCTCTTGCGTTCTTCGAGCGAGGATTCTTCGGGGTGTCCCTTGAAGTCACCGACGACGAACATCTTCAGCGGCAATTCCATTTCTGCCTGCTGATCACCGGTGGCGGGGATATACTTAATGTTAATGCGCTCTTTAGGCGCGACGGAACCTTCCTTAGCCATAACGACTCCCTAACTCCGTTGGCGTGGTACTCTCCTTTAAGCGCGCCTTCCAGGCACGCTGTACGGACGAGACTCTACACATCGTCACGTTTCCCCCGCAAGCAAAAAATCGCCACTTTTTGTACGAATTGTGTACGACGGGCAACTTATTGCCAGCGGAGGCTGCCTAAAATTACAAGAAATCAAGGTTTTGGCAATGTATACGTGGTTACCGTATGACCACAAAGTCTTACGCTAACGGCGTTTTTTTGGCGTCCAGGCCCAGATCATCTCAATCTCGATCGGTTCCTTGCCCTCGGCATCGTGGAGGGTCACCTGGATCGGTGCCTCGCCTTTCTCCTCCGTCTTCATCCGCTGTTGCTGCTCCGGCGTGATCCGGGCTTCGACACGCATATCGCCGCTGGCGCGCTTGGTGTACTCGGCGCGCACGGTCTTGATGACGGGCACCTTGTCGTCCGGCACGTTGAGACCGACCAGGAAGCCGGTGGCGGATTCCGCCAGCAGCAGGGAGGCCACGGCGTGAACACCGCCGATGTGATTCTGCACCCGGCGCTTGTTGGCCAGGCTGATCACGCAACGGCTGTCGTCCAGCGTCTCGATGCGGATACCGGTGGTGCCGGTGAAGGGAACCGCCTTGCCAAAGAAAAGCGACAGGGCCCGGGGACGGGCAAAGTCCGGCAGACGATTGATGCGGCTGACGATGCCGTGCAGTTTGTTGTTTGCTTTCATAATTTTTCTCCGGTGTCTGAATGCGCCTCTCCGGGCGCGCCGGGCAAGCGTAGCCGATCCCGGCGGCGCTGGAAACGGCCGGCCCGTGCGGACTGTGACGCGCGTATACGGCAAGGCTATACTCAGCCGGTAAAGACACCCACGACGGCAGTGATCCGTCACGGAGGAAAGGAAGACCATGAGTGACCTGAAAGCGACCTTCGAGGAAGCGGTGAACTACGTCCAGACGGGCGAAGGCAACGCCAATCCCTCCAATGAACTGAAACTGGAGTTCTACGCGCTCTATAAGCAGGCCACCCAGGGCGACGTCTCCGGCAAGAAGCCGGGCATGCTCGACGTGGTGGGACGGGCCAAGTACAACGCCTGGGCCGAGCTCAAGGGCCTGTCCCAGGAGGACGCGATGCAGAAGTACATCGACCGGGTCAACGCCATGCGCAATGACTGACGCCTGCCGCGCGCCCTGCCCTCGGGCGCGCTTCGTTTTTACCCGAACCGACACGTGCCTCTTTCAACTCTTTGTCATAGAATGCCCGCACCCTAACAACAACAAGATCGACGGATACCGAGTTCCCATGAGTATGACCGAAGCGCTGGACCAGAGTCAGTCCGGCCTGTTTTCGCGCGTTCATCGCGCCATCCAGAACCATCAGTTAAACCAGCGCACCGGGCAGACCTACCTGCACTGGATCAGCCGCTATGTCATGTTCCACGACCTGCGTGACCCGGCCGACCTGGGCGACAGCGAACGCCAGGCGTTTCTGGGGCACCTGCAGGATAAGCTGCGCCTGTCCCGCGCCCGACTCAATCAGGCCCGTCAGGCCCTGAAGTTTTTCTACGAGGAAGTGATCGGCCAGAGCGACGCCAGTCTCCCGTCCGGCGCCTGAAGGGCTCAGCGACCCTGGACGCGGGTGTTGAGGGCGTCGTAGCTGCGGTTCTGCGGCGGACGGATCACGTAGTTGCTGCCCCGGGTCTGCCCCGGAATCTCCTTGGGGGTGCTGAAGCGGATCTCAGCCGGGATTTCGTAGCGCCCCAGATCCGTGCGCTCATCCCGGGGCTGTAACGCCAGCGGGTCCAGGTAGTAATCGTCCTCCGGCGACGCGGACGCGCTTGACGGCCCGGCCGCCGGCGCCGCAAGCCCGCCCTCGATGGCCGTATCGGCCAGACCGGCGGCGTCCAGCGACTCGAACGGAATGGTCTGCATCGTGGTGCGCGCGTTGGTATCCAGCGGGGTGTCCTGCGCGTGCGCTCCCAACGCAGCGGCCAGCAGCCCGGCCATCGCCCCGACGCTCTTGCTGTATTGCCTCCACTGGCCCTTCATAGCCTGTTCCCTGGACGAATTGCGATGGCCGCCTCGGCGCCCGATGCAGCGCCGTAACACGACCCGACCTGTTCAGTTTATCGCCACTTAAAGCAGCCTGTTTAACCAACCCGCAGAATTGTGACGGTATTCAACTACACGGGGCCCGAACGGCCTTAACCCCGCCTTAACCTCGCCTTCGATAGAGTGCAGGTCGTCGAGAAACCCATGCCGTCAGAGCGTGTTATCCACACACGCCAGTCATTGAGGAGAACAGCCATCGTGGTTCGGGCCCACTTCCACTCCCTGCTTGCCGGCGCGCTTGTGCTGACGCTGACCGGTTGCGCCATGACCGGCGACCAACCCGACTACCCGGAGCAGACCCAGACCCTGGTCGGGCAGGTGCCGGACTGGTCCACCGAGGTCGACGGCGAACCGGTCACCGCGCTCAATGACCTGATCCGGTCCGACGCACTCGATCAACTGATCCAGCAAGCCATCGACGCCAACCCCGGCCTGCAGCAGACCCTGCTGACCCTGCGTATCCGCGAGGCGGAACTGCGCCAGACCGGCGCCGACCGCTTCCCCGACGTGGAGGCCGGCTTTTCCGCCAGTGACGCCGAAGACAGCGACGACAGCTATACCGGCTCCGTATCCGTCAGTTGGGAAGCCGACCTCTGGCAGAAGATCGCCGACCGCACCGCCGCGGCCGGCAAGGATGTGGAGCAGCAGGCGGAACTCTACCGCTCGGCCCGGGACACGCTCGCCGCGGACGTGATGAGCAGCTGGCTGGAGCTGATCGCCCAGCACCACGCCATCGCCATCCAGCAGGAGCGCCTGACGACTCTGGAAAGCAACGAAACGCTGATCCTGCAGCGCTACCGCAACGGGCTGGGCACCCTGGAGGATCTCGACAGCGCGCGCAGCTCCACCGCCAGCGCCCGAGCCTCCCTGGAAAGCGATCGCGAAACCCTGGCCCAACAGGAGCGCGCCCTGAAAACCCTGCTGGGCGAGATCCCCGCCACTGGCAGCAACGTGCCCGGCGACTACCCGGCGGTGCTCACGCCCCTGGCGGACCTGCCGGCCCAGACGCTGCAACGCCGGCCGGACCTGGTAGCCGCCTACCGCGCCATCGAAGCGGCCGACTACCGCACCAGCGCTGCCTACAAGGACCTGCTGCCCAGCATCAACCTGCAGGCCGCCCTGGAAGACGTAGCCGACTCGCCTTCCCAGGCGCTGCTGACCGACCCTGCCTGGAGCCTGCTGGGCCAGTTGACCGCACCGCTGTTCCAGGGCGGTGAGCTGCGCGCCGCCGCCGACGCCGCCGAACTGGAAACGGCGCAGACCTACCAGGCCTACCGCGAAACCCTGCTGGATGCCGTCGGTGAGGTGGAAGACGCCCTCGGCCTCGAGCGATCCCTGAGCCTCCGCCAGACACACATTGCCGAAGCCCTGGCGCGGCAGCAGAGCACGCTGGAGCAATACCAGGCGAGCTACCGCTCGGGCCTGGTGGACATCCTCGACCTGCTGTCGGTGCAGCAGGAAACCTACGACCTCAAAGAACAGCTCGACGACCTGATTTATCAACGCCTGGCCAACCGGATTGATCTGGGACTGGCACTTGGACTGGGAGTGAAGTCATGAAACGCAAACTGATCCGCAGCCTGCCCCTGACCGGCGCCATCGTGCTGGTGGTCGCGGTGGTGTTCTATATCCAGGAACAGGCCCAGGCTTTCAACCAGCGCCCCTTCACCAAGCCGGAAACACCGGTCCAGCGCACGACCGTGTCGGTGGTCACCGCGCAGACCGGCACCTACGCCGCGCGCGTTGACGCCTACGGCGAAGCCGCCGCCCACTACGAGCTGACGCTCAGTGCCCAGGTGTCCGGACAGATCGCCACCCTGACCGACGGCTTCGAAGCCGGCAACCGCGTGGCCCAGGGCGATCTGCTGGCGAGCGTGGAGGACAGCAGCTATCGCGAATCGCTGGCCACCGCACAGAACACCCTGGCCAGCGCCAGGGTCAGCCTGCTGGAGGAAGAACGTCAGGGGGAACAGGCGAAGATGGAATGGCAGTCGTCGGGCCTGTCCGGCGAGCCGGATTCCCCGCTGGTGCTGCGGGCGCCCCAGCTGACGTCCGCCCGCGCCGCCGTTACCGAAGCCCAGGCGGCGGTGGATGCCGCCCGCTACAACCTGGACCAGACCCACATCAAAGCACCCTTCGACGCCCTGATCACCGCCCGCAGTGTGGCACCGGGCAGCTACGTGCAATCCGGCACCGAGCTGGCCACCCTGGTCAGTACCGACCGGCTGGAGATCAGCGTCAGCCTGTCCGCCGAGGAATGGTCGCAGCTCCCCGAACTGTCTGTCCTCACCAGCGGCCACTGGCCGGTCACCCTGACCCACACCGAGAGCGGCCAGCACTGGTCCGGCCACGTCATCCGCGCCCGCCAGCACCTGGACAGCACCAGCCGCCAGCGCTCCCTGGTGATCGCCGTGGACGCGCCCTTCGACCAGTCCCCCGCCCTGTTACCGGGCACCTTCGTGCAGGCGTCCCTGGCCGGCAGGGACGTGGACGGCCTGTGGAAACTGCCCTCGACCGCCCTCAGCCAGAGCGGCGAGATCTGGTACGTCACCGCCGACAACACCCTGGCCCACTTCGCCGCCGACCCGGTGTTCGCCAGCGACGGCTCGATCTACATCGCGCCCCCGGCGGAACTGGACGGCAAGGCCGAGCAGGTGGTGCGACAGCCACTGAGCAGTTATATGGAAGGCATGGCCGTGCAGCCGGTCGAGGAGCAGGGCAATGTCTGAACCGTCCCTGGAGCGGGGGATCATCCCCTGGTTTGCACGCAACCCGGTCGCCGCCAACCTGCTGATGGTGCTGGTGATTGCCCTGGGCGCCATTGCCCTGGGTTCGCTGCAGAAGGAAGCCTTTCCCAGCATGGAGCCGGACAGTCTCACCATTTCGGTGACCTACGACAGCGGCTCGGCCAAGCAGTCGGAAGAGGGTCTCGCCATCAAGATTGAGGACGCCCTCGAGGGCGTGACCGGCATCGACTCGATCACCAGTTCCTCCACCACCAGCGGCACCACCGTCACCGTGGAGAAAACCTCCGACTACGATCTGGACACCCTGCTGCGGGACGTCAAAACCCAGGTGGACGCCATCTCCAACTTCCCGGCCGACGCCGATAACCCGGTGATCAGCAAAGGCGAGCGGGAAGAACACTCGCTGTGGATCCAGCTCTACGGCGACGCCGGCCGACGCACCCTGCAGCAGCTGGCGGACAACCTGAAAACCGACCTGCTGGCCCACGACAACGTCAGTCGCGTGTCCATTTCCGGCTGGCTGGACCCGATGATGGCCATCGAGATCGACGAAGGCCGGCTGCAAGCCTACGGCCTGACCCTGTCGGACGTGGAAGACGCGGTCAACGCCGGCTCCAGCAGCGCCATGACCGCGGTCCTGCGGGACGAGAACCTGTACCTGCAGCTCAAGGCCTCGGAACAGGCCTACCTGAAGGAAGACTTTGCCAATATTCCGCTGATCACCACCGCCAGCGGCGATCGCATCCGGCTTGGCGACGTGGCGCAGATCCGCGACACCTTCGACGACACCACCTCCACCCTGTCGCGCTTCGACGGCAAGGACAGCATCGCGCTGCAGATCGTCACCACCGGTACCGACGATATTTCCGACTCGGTCAACGGCGCCCGGGAAGTGGTCCAGCAGTGGCGTGACGACGGCAAGCTGCCGGAAACCGTTCAGTTGGCGACCTGGTACGACCGCAGCACCTCCATCAACGAGCGCCTGCAACTGCTGATCGACAACGCCCTGTTCGGCATTCTGCTGGTGTTTGCCCTGCTGGCGCTGTTCCTGAACCTGCGGGTGGCGTTCTGGGTGGCCATGGGTCTGCCCTTCGTGTTCTTCGGTACCCTGTACTTCATGGGCGAACCCTTCCTGGGGCTGACGCTCAACGAATTCACCACGTTCGGCTTCATCATGGCGCTGGGGATCGTGGTGGACGACGCCGTGGTGGTCGGGGAAAGCGTCTACGCCGTGCGCCGGGCCGAGGGCGATACCCTGCGCAACACCGTACGCGGCACCATGCGGGTGGCCGTCCCCACCCTGTTCGGCGTCTTCACCACGGTGGTGGCTTTCTTCGCCCTGTCCCAGATCGAGGGCGGCCTGGGTAAGCTCTATGCCCAGTTTGCCGCCGTGGTCAGCCTGTGCCTGGTGCTGTCGATCATCGAATCCAAGCTGATCCTGCCGGCGCACCTGGCTCACCTGAAAACCCGTACGACGGCGTCCCGCAACCCCGTCGGCCAGCTCTGGGGCCGTATCCAGGGCCTGGCCTCCGGCGCGATGGAAACGTTCACCGAACGGGCCTATCGCCCGCTGATCAGACTGGCGCTGAACTTCCGCTACACCGTGGTGGTGCTGTTCATGGCGGTACTGATCCTGGTGCTGGCCATGCCCTTTGACGGCACCATCCGCATGAGCTTCTTCCCGGACATCGCCGGCGATACCGCACGCGCCAATATCACGTTGCAGAACGATGCCAGCTACGGCCTGACCCACAAAGCCCTGACAAACCTGGAGGATAGCGCACGCCAGGCGGACCGCGACCTGCGCCACAACGAGGGCGACAGCGCCATCGAGCACCTGCAGGTGACCTCGTCGGCCGACCAGTCAGGCACGGTCACCGTGAAGCTGGTGGACGATTCCCCCTTCAACCTCGATCAGTTCGTGCGGGAATGGACCACGCTGGCGGGCAATCCGGAGGGCACCCGCACCCTGAGCATCCAGAGTCGTCGCGAAGGCGTCGACGCCCTGCGTGTGGAGCTGCGCGCCAACGACGACAGCCTGCTGACCGGCGCCGGCGAACTGTTCCGCAGCAAGCTGGAAGCCATTCCCGCGGTGAGCGGCATCGAAGACAACCTGCAGCCGGGCCAGCCCCAGCTGCACCTGGCCCTCACGCCCCAGGGGGAAGCGCTGGGCATGACCACCGACGACCTGGCCGAGCAGGTCATGCAGGGTTTCAACGGCCAGGTGGTGCAGCGCTATCAGCGCAACAACGACGAGATCGAAGTGAAGGTGCGCTTCCCCGAGGCCGACCGCCAGTCCATCGTGGACGTGATGCAGTCCAATGTCCGGGCACCGGACGGCACGGTGCTGGCCCTGTCCACGGTGGCCACGGCAAGCCTGGGCTATACCCGCGACACCATCACCCGCATCGACAACAAGCGCGCGGTCTACATTTCCAGCGATGTGAACAAGGACGCCATGTCCTCCACCGAGCTGGTCTCCCTGCTGCAGCGGGACGTGGTGCCCGAGGTGCAGAGCGCCTTCCCGGGAGTCGATGTGCATTTCGCCGGCGAGGCGGAGCAGCAGCAGGAAACCCAGTCCTCCATGACGCAGGTGTTCCTGATCGCCATGCTGGTGATCTACATGCTGCTGGCCATTCCGCTGAAGTCGTACGTGCAGCCGCTGCTGATCATGACGGCGATTCCCTTCGGCATCGTCGGCGCCCTGCTGGGCCACTGGCTTAACGACCTGTCCCTGGGCATCCTGTCGCTCAACGGCATCATCGCCCTCAGCGGGGTGGTGGTGAACGACAGCCTGCTGCTGGTCTCGCGTTACAATGATCTGCGCCGTGGAGGCATGGACCGCAAGCAGGCGATCGTGGAGTCGGCCACCAGCCGGATGCGCGCGGTCATCCTGACGTCCGCCACCACCTTCGCCGGCCTCTATCCGCTGCTCGGCGAGACCTCGCACCAGGCCCAGTTCCTGATTCCGGCTGCAGTCTCGCTGGCATACGGTATCCTGTTCGCAACCGTGATCACCCTGATCCTGATCCCGGTGCTGCTGCGCATCCAGACCGACCTTGAAGAACGCTTCAAGCGCTGGTTCCGGATCCAGCCGCACACCGACGAGGCCACGACCTGATGCTGAACGTGCTACTGGTAGAGGACGACCGGGACCTGGCGATGACCATTGTCCAGTACCTGGACATCCAGCAGATCCGCTGCGACCACGCCAGCAATGGCGCCAGCGGCTTGCAGCTGATCCGTGACAACCGCTACGACGTGATCCTGCTGGATCTGAACCTGCCGCGCCTGGACGGCCTGAGCGTGTGTCGGGAAGTGCGACAGGCCGGCGACGACACCAGCATCCTCATGCTTACCGCCCGGGACCAGCTGGCGGACAAGGTCGAGGGCTTCGAGTCCGGCACCGACGACTACCTGGTCAAACCGTTCGAACTGCAGGAAATGCTGGTGCGCATCCGCGCCCTGGCCCACCGCCGCAGCGGCCAGGTCCAGCGGTTGGGCTGCGCCGGGCTGGACATGGACCTGTCCGCCCAGAGTGCCACCCGCGACGGGCAGCCGTTGAAGCTCTCCCCCACCGGCTGGCGCCTGCTGGAAACCCTGCTGCGCGCCTCGCCGGCGATTGTCAGCCGTCGGGCGCTGGAGGAGGCCGTCTGGGGCGACGAGCCGCCGGACAGCAACAGCCTCAAGGTCCATATGCATCACCTGCGCAAGATCGTCGATCAGGGCTTCGGGCGTCCACTGATCCACACCGTCCCCGGCCGTGGTTTCGTTCTGAAGGAGGACGGCGATGATCCGGCAGATCCGGCTTAAGTGGCAGCTCGCCGCCATTTTCCTGGGCCTGGGTGCCCTGCTGGTGGGCGGCTACTCCCTGCTAGCGGCCCATTACTTCATGCTGGGCATGGACAGCACTATGGTCGGCGCCCTGGAGCGCGCGGTAGAACGCTACGAAGACCAGCGGGCCGGCGGCACGGTCCAGCCGGACGTGGGCCCGTTTACGGTGACCTCGTCCTGGCAGGAACAACCGGAAGCGGTACGCCGTGCGCTACCCCAGCCGCCCCATGGGCCCGCCACCCTGGCCAAACAGCATACCGAGGGCCAGGACGGTCATCGTGGCCGGCTCTATTTCGCCATGCGTTTCCAGTCGGACGGAGGCGACCTGTTTATCAGCCACGCGATTTCCCGCAAGCAGGTCTCGGATCTGGTGGAAGACACCATCCACAACAATCTCAACGCACTGTTGATCATCAGCATCGGCTCCGCGCTGGCGCTGGCCGCGGTGATCTGGCTGGTCATGCGCCGGGTCGCCAAACCGGTGGCGCGGCTGGGCGAATGGGCCCACGGCCTTGAGACCGGCAACCTGCGCGATCCCCTGCCCGACTTCCGCTATCCCGAACTCAACGAGCTGGCGGGACTGGTCCGCTCCAGCCTGTCATCCCTGGAAGACAGCCTGGAGCGGGAGCATCGCTTCCTGCGCCACACCAGTCACGAGCTGCGCACGCCGATCAGCGTGATCCGCAACAACGTCGAGCTGATTCGCTCGCTGCCGCCGGAGCAGGCCGCGGCGGCGGACAGCATCCTGGCGTCCATCATCGACCGGGTGGACCGCGCCAGCCTGACCATGAAGCATTTGACCGAGACCCTGCTGTGGCTGAGCCGGGAGGAGCCGGACAACCTGCCGACACGCAGCGTCGCCCTGGATCACCTGATTCAGGAGCTGGTCAGCGAGCACCGTTACCTGCTGCGGGACAAGGACGTGACCCTGGACGTGCAGACCGATCCGGCCACGGTGGCGCTGCCGGACGTGGCCGCCCGGGTGGTCATCGGCAACCTGATCCGCAACGCCTTCCAGCACACCTGGGCGGGCGAGGTCAGCATCCGCCAGCACGGGCACACCGTGCACATCGACAACCACCAGGCCAGTGACGAGGAGGCCAACGACGACCTGGGCTTCGGTCTGGGGCTGCAACTGACCGCTCAGCTTACCGAACGCCTGGGCTGGACCTATCGCAACGACCCGGCTCCCGGCGGCCACCGGGTGGTCCTGGAGGTCACCGACGCCGGAAGCGCCCGCGCCTGATCTGGTAGACTGGAGCCTGTTTTCAACGGCTCCGGTCGACAACGCTCGGGATACGAAAGGGTATGCGCGCAAAACTGATCACCCGCGAGGGCTTCAACGCCCTGCAGAAGGAACTGGACTACCTGTGGCGGGAACACCGCCCGGAGATCACCCGCAAGGTGCAGTGGGCCGCCAGCCTGGGGGATCGCAGCGAGAACGCCGACTACCAGTACAACAAGAAACTGCTGCGCGAGATCGACCGGCGCGTGCGCTACCTGCGCCGGGCCCTGTCGGACCTGAAAGTGGTGGACTACGCCCCGGAACAGGAAGGCCGCGTGTTCTTCGGCGCCTGGGTTACGGTCGAAAGCGAGGATGGCGACACCCGCCGCTTCCGCATCGTCGGCTACGACGAGATTTTCGACCGCAAGGACTACATCTCCATCGACACGCCCATGGCCCGCGCCCTGCTCAAGAAGGAAGTGGACGACGAGGCCGAGGTGCACACGCCCAACGGCACGGCCTACTGGGTGATTACGGCGATAGAGTATGTGCAGGATACGGAGTGACTGAGAGGCCTTACACCGCAAGGCTTCCCATCTCTGGCAATACCAGCTCTTGAGCTGCCGCCAGGCTGCATGGCGCCTCCGCCGGCAACGACCTCGTCAAACCTTTTCCCTGGACATAAAAAAACCCCGCAAAAGGCGGGGTTAAGGCTAGCGCTGTGCTGGAGGGAACAATACCGTCAGCGGAGCGTTCCGCGTCCGGTATTGCTTACTCGACAGTTTCTAGTTTACACAGCCGGGGTTACACCCAAGTGGCCGGGCAATTACGCTTTGTTAAGCGCCGTTCGGGAACTTTTGCGCGTTTTAGGTTGAGCACTCTAGTAGGCCAACATAGAGTCCTGCGACATAATGGGATTCTCAGCTTTCAGCCCATACGGGAACACGAGGTGCCTTGAATGAACAGCAAGAAGCTTTTGGACACAGCCCTGAACGGACTTGATGCGGTGGGCTACCAACTCGACCGTTTCGGCGTCACCAGCAAGGTGAACCGCCACACCCTGATTGCCCTGGCCATGGCCGAGCAGAAGCATCTGGAAGGGGAATGGGACAGCCTGCAGGCCCGCTACGGCTCACAGTTCCGGCGCGTCGAGCACCTGATCAAACGGGTCCGTGGTCGGGCGCAGGCCTGATAACATTCTGGCGTAAACACAGGAGCCAATCAGAGGCCCCTTACGTCTGGCGCAGGTGCGCGTCGTCGTCCTGCGCCGACGCGGCTTCCGGCTCTTTCTCCTCGCTGTCCGCCGACGTCACCGCCTGCTCCTGGGCCCGCAGCGCCTTGCGCTTGATGGGGCGATACAGCGGCAGGAAAACGTTCACGGACAGGCCGGGAAATTCCTCCTCGTCCGGGCGCCGGTCCTTCAGTTCGATACGGCCCTGATGGATCTCGGTAACCGCACTGACCAGACTCAGCCCCAAACCGTTGCCCGGCAATGATCGGCTCTTGCCGACCCGGTAAAAGCGCTGGAAGACGTTGTCTTTCTCGCTGTCGGGGATGCCGATACCGCTGTCCGCCACTTCCAGCACCGCATCGCCGTCCTGAATATCCACCGCCACCCGGATGTCCCCGGATTCCGGCGTGTACTTGATGGCGTTGTCGATCAGGTTGGAGACCATCTGGAACAGCAGGTCGCGATCGCCCTCGATTTTCACGTCCTCGCGGATCGCCTGCTCGAAGGTCTGCTCCTTGTCTTCCGCCACCGCTTCATAGAGCTCGCAGGCGTCCGCCACCAGTTCACCAAGAGTGATCACGGTCTTGTCGGCGGCGTTGCCCCGGGTTTCCAGACGGGCAATGCGCAGCAGGGCGTTGAAGGTCGCGAGCAGCTGATCCGCCTCGGTCACGGCCTTGGCCGCCTGGTCCCGGGCCTCGTCGTTGTCCACCGCCAGCAGCGTGGTCTCCAGCTGGTTGCGCAGGCGCGTCAGGGGCGTGCGCAGATCGTGGGCGATGCTGTCGGAGACGTGGCGGATGCCTTCCATCAGGTAGACGATGCGGTCGAGCATCTGGTTGAGGTTCTCGGCCAACTGGTCGAAATCGTCGCTGGTGCCGCGGGTGGGGATCCGCAGGGACAGATGGCCGTTCATGATGCGCCGGGAAATGGCGTTGATGACTTCGATGCGCTTGGTGGTGCTGCGGCTCATCATGAAACCGCCCAGCAGGGCCAGCGCCAGGGTGATGCCCATGCCCCAGTTGATGGCACGCTCGATCAGGCGCTTGAGGGTGGTCAGCTCCTGGACGTCGCGGCCCACCAGCAGGCGCAGGCCGCCCTGGACCTCGAACACCCGCGCCCGGGCCAGGCGCTCGGAGCCTTCCCAGCCGACGGCATCGTCGAGCGTGAAGTTGATCCAGCCGTTCTGGATCTGGGCTTCTTCCGGCCAGTGACTGAGGTTGCCGGCCAGCTTGAGGTAGTCGTCGGTGGCCAGCAGATAGAGGGACTTGGCGTTCGGGTCCCGGGAGACCCGCTCGCGAATGATGGTGATCAGGCCGTTGATGCCACGCCCCCGGTACTGCTCGGCCAGACCGGCGATTTCCGCCTCGATGGTTTCATCCGTCTGTTCGGTCATGAAACCGGCGGTTCGCCAGTAGATAAACGCCAGCAACAGGAAAACCGAGGTGGCAAAAACCACCATGTAGAGCAGTGCCAGCTGAAACGTGGAGGTTTTAAGCTGACTAAGTATCTTCACGCAACATGTATCCCGCGCCCCGAACCGTCTGCAGCAGCGGCGTATCGAATTCCTTGTCGATCTTTGCGCGCAGGCGGCTGATGTGCACATCGATCACGTTGGTCTGTGGATCGAAGTGGTAGTCCCACACCTTCTCCAGCAGCATCGTCCGGGTGACGACCTGCCCCGCATTACGCATCAGGTACTCCAGCAGCCGGAATTCCCGCGGCTGCACGTCGATGTTCTGGCCGGAGCGTTTGACCGTTCGCGCCAGCAGATCCATTTCCAGGTCCGCCACGCGCAGCACCGTCTCGGCTTCCGGCGACTGGCGGTTACGACGCACCAGGGCGTCGATCCGGGCCAGCAGTTCGGTGAACGAGAACGGCTTGGTCAGGTAATCGTCGCCGCCGCCGCGCAGACCTTCCACGCGGTCGTCCACGTCGCCCAGGGCGCTGAGGATCAGCACCGGCACGCTGTTTCCGGTGGCCCGCACGGTCTTGATGATGTTCAGACCGTCCATTCCCGGCAGCATGCGATCGACGATCATGATGTCGTAATCTTCGCTGGCCGCCAGCATGAGTCCATCCTTGCCATCGGCGGCGTGATCGACAACGAAGTCGGACTCCTTGAGTCCCTTGACCAGATAGGTTGCTACATCGTGATCGTCTTCAATTACCAGCGCTCTCACCGGTCAGGCCTCCCGCTATGCGTGAATGGATTGGCTACAGAGTACGAACCGCTACATTAAACAGCCAGTTAACATCTTGTAAGAGGGTGTCGCAATTGGCGACGGTCAGCTCATGGCGACGCTCTCAGCCACCCCAAGGTGTCCGGGGTGTCCCGGCTGGGGTGGTATTCGGCGCTCACCCAGCCACTGTACCCCATTTCGTCCAATGCTTTGAAAATAAAATCAAAGTTGATTTCCCCGGTGCCCGGTTCGTGGCGTCCGGGATTGTCAGCGAACTGGACATGGCCCACCTGCGGTAAATACTGACGCAGCGAACGCACCAGATCCCCGGACATGATCTGCATATGATACAGATCATACTGCAAAGCGACGTTGGGCTCGCCGGTTTCCGCCAGCACCGCCAGGGTTTTCCCGGCCGTGTCGAGGAAGAATCCCGGCATGTCCACGGTCGAGTTGATCGCCTCCGCCAGCAGCGTGATGCCGTCCGGAGCCAGCCGCTGCGCCGCCCAGCGCAGGTTGTCCACAAGCGTCTGGCGGGCTTTGTCGCCGGCCAGGCCGTCGGGTCGGATGCCCGCGAGGCAATTGAGCTGTTGGCACTCCAGGGCTCGGGCGTACTCAAGGGCCTGGTCCACGCCCTCGCGGAATTCGTTGATCCGGTCCGGCAGGCAGGCGATGCCGCGTTCGCCGCCATCCCAGTCCCCGGGCGGCAGGTTGAACAGCACCTGGGTCAGGCCGTGGTCGTCGAGTCGCTGGCGCAATTCGGCAGCCGGCCAGGGATAGGGAAACAGGTATTCAACGCCCGTGAAGCCATTCGCCGCAGCCGCGGCAAAACGATCCAGGAACGGGTGCTCGGGGTACAGCATGGTCAGGTTGGCGGCAAAGCGCGGCATGATGTTACTCCCGGTTGGCCTGGGCCCGCGGCGGCAGGTCGGCGGCGGTCATCCGGACGCCGTTGAGGTGTTCCAGGGCCAGCAGCAGGCCGCTGTGGTCCGCTTCTCCCTGGCCGTTGGCCAGCAGCGCCTGGTACTCGTCGTGGGTGCGCTGAGCCAGGGGCAGCGTCAGCCCCTCGGCGCGGGCCTCATCGAGGATCATGCGCATGTCCTTGAGCTGGATCCGGGACGGCGCACCGGGTTCGAACCGGCGATCGATCATGCGCTGGCCATGCAGCTCCAGGATGCGGCTGCCGGCAAACCCGCCCATCAGCGCCTCGCGCACGGCTGCAGGGTCGGCGCCGCCCCGGGCCGCCAGAAGCAGGGCCTCGGACACGGCGCCGATGGTGATGCCGACGATGGCCTGGTTGGCGAGCTTGGCCAGTTGGCCGCTGCCGGCCGGGCCGATGTGGGTCACCTTGCCCAGACTCTCCAGTACCTCACGGACGCGCTCGAGCACTGCGCCTTCGCCCCCCGCCATAATGCTGAGCGCGGCGGATTCGGCCCCGACGGTGCCACCGGAGACGGGAGCATCCAGGTATCCGGCGCCGGCAGCTGCGCAACGGGCCGCGTGCTCGCGGGCCAGTGAGGGCGGTACGGAGCTCATATCGATCACGACCGCATCCGGCCGCAGCGCGTCGATCACGCCCTGCTCCACCAGCACGGCGTCCACCGCCGGGCCATTCTCCAGCATGGTGATCACCACGTCGGCATCGGCCACGGCGCTCGCCGCTGTCGACGCCACCTCGGCGCGCGCGGCAAACGGCTCGCACTTGCTCGCGGTGCGGTTCCACAGGGTCATGGGGAAGCCGGCCTGCAGCAGGTTCTCCACCATCGGAGCCCCCATCAGGCCAACCCCCAGAAAGGCGATATGCGGTTGATTCATAACATCTTGCCGTCACGGATCGAGTGGATAACCGGGATCATAGCGGATTCCGGACCATGCTGTGGAGTCGGCCGCCCCTGCCGGAGCCGGAAAACAAAAACGCCACTGACCTTTCGGGCAGTGGCGTTTCGATCAACCGCGGACAGGAATGCCGGATCAGGCGGGCTCGGGCTCGCCCATCTGCATGCGGATCTTCTTCATGGCGTTCTTTTCGAGCTGGCGAATCCGCTCAGCCGATACGCCGTACTTGTCCGCCAGCTCGTGCAGTGTGGACTTGCTCTCGGTCAGCCAGCGTTCGCGCAGGATATCCTGGCTGCGCTCGTCCAGACCGGTCAGCGCGTTCATCAGGCGCGTGTTGGAGTCCTCGGTCCAGTCGGACTGCTCCAGCTGCTGGGCCGGATCACCGCGGCGATCCTCCAGATAATAGGCCGGTGCCTGGTAGGCGTGGTCGTCGTCATCGTCCATCGGACCATCGAACGCCGTGTCCTGGGAGGCCAGACGACCTTCCATCTCGCGAACCACCTTGGGCTCGACGCCCAGATCGGCGGCCACTGCCTTGAGTTCGTCCTGATTCAACCACGCCAAACGCTTCTTCTGGCTACGCAGGTTGAAGAACAGCTTGCGTTGCGCCTTGGTGGTGGCCACTTTCACGATGCGCCAGTTGCGCAGGATGAACTCGTGAATCTCGGCCTTGATCCAGTGCACGGCAAAAGACACCAGGCGAACGCCATACTCCGGGTTGAAGCGCTTGACCGCCTTCATCAGGCCAACGTTACCTTCCTGAATCAGGTCGGACTGGGCCAGCCCGTAACCGGAATAACTGCGGGCAATGTGAACCACAAAGCGCAGATGAGACATGACCAGGCGACGGGCCGCTTCCAGGTCGTTTTCCTGGTGCAGGCGCTCGGCCAGTTCCTTTTCCTCTGCGGCGGACAGCATCGGGATGCGGCCTGCGGCCTGAATGTAGGCCTCAAGATTGGCACCCGGAACCATTCGATCTGTCAGCTGTAAGCTTGTACCCATGCTTTTCCTCCGCAACGTGGCGACCCATTAATATAGCAATCAATGTTTTGATCGCCAAGCCGCCGCAAAGTTCCAATCAACGCATGATGAAACTTTTGAATTCAGTAGGTTAGCCCAAAATCAAACGCTGTCGGTTACAAAATAAAAGCGCGTTTGACGGCTTCCCTTCTCTCTAATGTCTACCATTGAACGGTGAAGACGCCATACGGTGAACCCGAAACGGATGGATCACCGGCCCCCTCTGAACGACGCCTCAACGACTTGCTTCAATCTGACTGGGTTCTATGGCATCCAGATGACGCTTCACCGCCAGCCAGGCCCCCAGCCACCCCAGCAGGACCGACACCACCAGCAGCGTCAGGGTACCGTCCCACGACAGGCCGGACAGTTCAAATTCGCTGCGGTAGAGGCTGGCCAGGCGCTGGACCGGGCCGCTGAGCCACCAAAGGGTCAGCTGCAGCAGGATGAAAGCGATGATGCCGCCGCCCAGGCCATACCAGATCCCCGTATAGAGAAAGGGGCGACGCACAAAGGCGTCGGTGCCACCGACCAGCTTGGCCACCAGAATCTCGTCCCGGCGGTTCTCGATGGCCAGACGAATGGTATTGCCGATCACCAGGATCACTGCCGCGGCGAGCAGCAGCCCCAGCGCCCAGACGCCCCGCCCCAGCAGGTCGGTCAGCGTATTGAGCCGCTGCAGCCAGCCCAGATCCACCTGCACCCGGGCGACGTTATCCAGCTTCTGGAGCGCCGCCATCAACTGTTCCATGCCGGCCTCGTTGCGAATGCCTTCGCTGGGCGTGAGCAGCAGGGTGTGCGGCAGGGGGTTCTCGTCCAGGTAATCCAGGGCGTCGGCCAGCCCGGACGAGGCGCGAAACTCGGCCAGGGCGTCGTCCCGGGTGATTTCACTGACGTCGGTGACGTCCGCCCGGCTGGCCACGCGGACGCGCAGCCGGTCCAGGTCTTCCAGCGTGGCGGACTGCTCGAGATAGACCGTTACCCGCGCGGTGCTTTCCCAGCCGGCGCTGACGCCCTGCAGGCTGCTCAGCAACAGCAGGAGCCCCACCGGCAGGGCCAGGGCAATGCCCATGACCAGCCAGGTCATCGCGCTGGCCACGGGGGACTGGACCAGACGCTGGGCGCTGTCGCGGGCGGTCTTGCGATGGTGCAGGACGTAGCTTTCCAGCAGCTCACGCCAGGGCGACCGGCTGGCGGCGGCACCGCGGTTGCGACGTTCAGACGCCATACAGCACCTCTTCGGACGGCATGCGGTCGCCGACGTTCAGCTCCCCCTGACGCAGGGTCAGCACGCGGCGGCCCATATGGCGAATCAGGGCAATGTCGTGACTGGCGATCAGCACGGTGACGCCTACCTGACTGAACTGTTCGAACAGGTGCATGATGTCCGCCGACAGCTCCGGGTCCAGGTTACCGGTGGGCTCGTCCGCCAGCAGCAGCGGCGGCTTGTTGACCACGGCCCGGGCGATGCCCACGCGCTGCTGTTCCCCGCCGGAGAGCTGGATCGGGTTCATCTTTTCCTTGTTGAGCAGGCCCACCTTGTCCAGCGCCGCCCGCACGCGACGACCGATCTCCCGGTGCGGCACGCCGGTGACTTCCAGCGGCATGGCAACGTTGTCGAACACGGAACGGTCGAACAGGAGCTGGTGATTCTGGAAGACAACGCCGATATGGCGACGCACGAAGGGCACCTGACGGCGCGGCAGTTCGTTCAGACGCTGGCCACCGACGATCACGTGGCCGGCGCTGGGCCGCTCCATCAGGGTGATGAGCTTGAGCAGGGTACTCTTGCCGGCGCCGGAGTGGCCGGTGAGAAACGCCAGTTCGCCCCGGGCCATCTCAAAGCTGACGCCTTGCAGGGCCGTGTGGCCCCCTTCATAGCGCTTGCTGACTTTCTCAAACTGGATCAACGGCTGTCCGTCCTGTCTGGCAAATTCCCGCGCGGGCCCTATTCGTCGAACAGGGCTTCGACGAAGGCTTCGGCTTCAAACGGACGCAGATCCTCGGCCTGCTCGCCGACGCCGATATAACGGATCGGCAGCTTGAGCTGACGGGCCACCGCAAAGATGATGCCGCCCTTGGCCGTACCATCCAGCTTGGTCAGGGTCACGCCGGTCACGCCGACTGCCTGCTGGAAGACCTGCGCCTGACTGAGGGCATTCTGACCGGTTCCGGCATCCAGTACCAGCATCACCTCGTGCGGGGTCTCGACGTCCAGCTTCTTCATGACGCGAACCACCTTCTCCAGCTCGCTCATGAGGTTGTCCTTGTTCTGCAGGCGCCCGGCGGTGTCGGCGATCACCACGTCGGTGCCGCGGGACTGGGCCGACTGCACGGCGTCGAAGATCACCGACGCGCTGTCGGCCCCGGTGTGCTGGGCGACGACCGGTACATCGTTACGTTCGCCCCAGACCTGCAGCTGTTCCACTGCAGCCGCCCGGAAGGTGTCGCCGGCAGCCAGCATGACCGACTTGCCCTCAGCCTTGAACTTGCGCGCCATCTTGCCGATGGTGGTGGTCTTGCCCACGCCGTTGACGCCGACAACGAGGATCACGTAGGGCTTCTTGCTGCCGTCGATGGTCAGCGGCTGGGTGCTGTCCGCCAGCAGGCCGCGCAGCTCGTCCTTCAGCGCCTTGCGCACCGCGTCGCCGTCCTTGAGCTGCTTGCGCTCGAGCTTTTCGGTCAGCGAATCGATGATCTCGGTGGTGGCAGTGATGCCCACGTCAGCGGTCAGCAGGGTGGTCTCGATCTCTTCCAGCAGATCCTCGTCCACCGATTTGCCCGCCGAGAACAGGTCCGCCAGGCCGGACCCCAGATTGGCACGAGTCTTACCGAGGCCCTGCCTGATGCGCTGGAACACGCTGGCCTGGGTTTCCGGCTCGGGCTCCTCGACGGGCTCGGGAGCCGCTTCAGGCCTGGTTTCAACGTCCGGTTCGGGTTCCGCCGCTGCCGGGGATTCGGCGACGGGCGGCTCTTTGGTCTCAACCGGGGCTTTGGCGTCCTGCGATGGCTCCGCCTCGACAGGCTCGGCACCGGGCTGGGCTTCCGGTTTGCGCTGGGGAACGGCCTTGGGGCGCGGGAGGTTCCGACGCTTGCCCACAAGCTCCGCCACAAACACAAGAACCAGCAGGGCCAGCAGGCCCGTCATAATCCACTCTGCCATCATATTGCAGTTCCGTCGGTCAAGAAGGTGAGACATCGAAGGGGCGGCGCCGATGGGCGGCGCACGCCATCAGAACGGCGTATTCTAGCGGCCTGGCCAAGGATCGTCCAAACCGGCGCCGCTTTTGGGTACACTGCGCTTCATTCGGGCCGCGCCGGGCGACGGCCCGCGTCATTCAAGACATCGCTAACCGGGCCAATCCATGCCTCGCAAAACGTCCCAAAAATCCGGCTCTGCCCGCCGCGGTGGCCGCCCTGCACCGGTCGAGACCGGCGAACTCCGCATCATCGGTGGCGAATGGCGCAGCCGGCGACTGACGTTTCCCGCCATGGGTGGGGTGCGTCCGACTCCGTCCCGGGTGCGCGAAACCCTGTTCAACTGGTTGATGCCGGTGGTGCCCGGGGCCCGCTGCCTGGACCTGTTCGCCGGCAGCGGCGTGCTGGGGTTGGAGGCCCTGTCGCGGGGCGCCGCCGACGTCACCTTCGTCGATCATACCCGCGCCCTGACAGACGCCCTGCGCAACAACCTGGGCGTGCTGAAAAGCCGCTCCGGCCAGGTGGCCTGCGAGGATGTGGCGGCGTTCCTGGCGCGCGCCCCCGAGGCGCCGATGGACATCCTGATGATGGATGCCCCCTTCCGCCAGGACTGGCTCAGCCGCCTGCTGCCCCTGATTGATGAGAACGGCTGGGTGGGCCCGGGCAGTTGGATCTACCTGGAGCACGAGAAGGAACTGGCGGGCGTGGGCGTGCCGGCCCACTGGTCGCTGCACCGCGAGAAAACCGCCGGTCAGGTGTGCTGCCGGCTGTATCGCATCGAATAGAAAGCCGAATGGAAAGCGTGCCGTGACGCGAAAGTGACGCCCGGCACAGGGATCCCGCGCCGGGTGCTCGCGCCCGGACTTAGGCCGGACGCAGGGCGTAGGACTTGAGGTGCGCGGCGAAATCCTCGAGATAACGGATGCCGCTCTCCTCCGCCTCACGACACCATTGAGCCAGGGCGTGCAGCTTGTCCTGCGGCTTGACGCCGCGGCGACGCCACAGGGCCTGCAGCTCGTGGCTCTTGTCGTAGATCTGGCGCAGTACCGCGTTGCGCTCCAGCAGGGAATCCAGCTGTTTCTGGTCGCGCGGCTGGATCAGGGTCACTTCCCGTGACAGCAGTTTGCGCGCCCGCCGATACAGCGGCTTGATGTCCTCTTCCATCACCGTCTTCTGCTGACGCAGCACCGGCTCCAGCACGCGCTTGCGGTACTGGCGCATGATGTCGAAACGGTTGTTGGCGATCGCCTGGACGGTTTCCACATCCATATCCAGCTTGCCCGGCACCCGGTGCGCGATGGGTCGGTAGCCCTTGGGCTTGGCCAGTTTGAAGAACTGGAACAGGCGGATGTATCCCCAGCCGATGTCCACTTCGTACCAGCGCCGCGACAGCTTGGCGGAATTGGGATAGGTGTGGTGGTTGTTGTGCAGTTCCTCGCCGCCGACGATCAGGCCCCAGGGGCTGATGTTGCGGGCGTTGTCCGCACACTCGAAATTGCGGTAGCCGAAATAGTGACCGATGCCGTTGATCACGCCGGCCGCCCAGAACGGGATCCACATCATCTGGACCGCCCAGATCCAGATGCCATTCACGCCGAACAGCGCCAGATTGAGCACGGCCATCAGCGCAATGCCCGACATGCGGTGGCGCGAGTAGACGTTTCGCTCGACCCAGTCTTCCGGCGTGCGCTGACCGTAGCGCTCCAGGGTCTCCGGCGTGGCCGCATCCCGGTAGAGCTCGGCGCCCTCGGACAGCACCTTCTTCAGGCCTTTGACCACCGGACTGTGCGGATCCTCTTCGGTCTCGCAGGTGGCGTGGTGCTTGCGATGGATGGCGGTCCATTCCTTGGTATTCTGGGCGGTGGTCAACCACAGCCAGAAACGGAAGAAATGCGACAGCACGGGGTGCAGATCCAGCGAGTTGTGCGCGGAATGGCGGTGCAGATACAGGGTGACGCTGACAATGGTCACGTGGGTCATGGCCAGAACGACCAGCACCAGCTGCCAGGCCGAAAGGTCCAGGAGACCGTTGTACCACATAGGTAATGTCCTCAGAGAAATAGCGAGCGCGAAAAGACGATCCTTATCTCCCCGCCGTGGGAACCTGACGTTCTCAGTGGCTTCCGGTCATTGTCGTTGATTGGATGAGCCCCTGAACTGTTCGCAGTCTAGCTGACACCTGTAAGCTACAACAAGGGTCGAATAGGAAACAGATTGCTTCTGTGACCGCCTGCACCGGCGCGTTGCCGGCGATTGCCGATTGTGTGCCCCGGTAACGAATTGTGGCGGATGCGCCGCATTGACATTGGCGCCGGGTGGGCGACAATCCGCCCTCAGCTGACCGGTCCCGCAAGGATATTCCCGTGCCCGAACTCCCCGAAGTCGAAACCACCCGTCGCGGCATCGCCCCGTTCCTGGAGCAGCGCACCATCCGCTCGGTCCAGGTGCACGAACCGCGCCTGCGCTGGCCGATCCCCGACGACCTGGCCCAGCGCCTCACCGGCCAGTTGGCGCGAGAGGTCGACCGCCGCGCCAAATACCTGCTGGTGCGCTTCGACAGTGGCACGCTGATGATCCACCTGGGCATGTCCGGCAGTCTGCGCATCGTCACCGACGGCAGTCCGCGACTGACCCACGACCACGTGGAGCTGGACCTGGGCGACAATCACCGGCTGCTTTACAACGACCCGCGGCGCTTCGGCGCCTGGTTGTGGAGCGACGACCCGGACGCCCACCCGCTGATCAGCCACCTGGGCCCGGAGCCCCTGGACCCGGTGGCCTTTACCGGCCATCAGCTCTACCGCCAGTCCCGCGGCCGCAGCACGGCGATCAAGACGTTCATCATGGACAGCCGAATCGTCGTCGGCGTGGGCAACATCTACGCCAACGAAGCCCTGTACATGGCCGGCATCCACCCCAAGCGCCCCGCCGGCAAGGTGGGCAAGGCGCGCATGATGCGCCTGGTGGAAGCCATCCGGGAGATCCTCACCGCCGCCATCCTCATGGGCGGCACCACCCTGCGCGACTTCATCAACAGCGATGGCAAACCGGGCTACTTTGCCCAGTCTCTCAACGTCTACGGGCGCGGCGGCGAGCCCTGCCGCCACTGCGACACGCCGTTGAAGGAAATCCGCCTCGGCCAGCGTTCCACGGTCTACTGCCCCCGCTGCCAGCGCTGACCGACCGATTGCTGATCCCGACGTTTGAAATTACAGGGAATTGGTACATAGTTAAGGGACCGCAGGGGGCTCTTCGCGGACGACTTTTCTTTGCCCGGATTCGGGCTCTGGAAACGTTCGAGGCATCCGTCAGGAAGGACCCATCCCGCACGGTTGGCGGGGGAATGCCCTCGCCCAGGTGTACCGATTCCAGGAGCAGAACGATGATCACCAAGCTTGTCCGTGTATGCACCATGACCCTGGCCATGACCCTGATGGCCTTTTCCTCAATCAGCCACGCCCAGTCCATGGACAACGAGCCAAACGCGGCCGAGATGGCAGCCGATGCGGTGATCGCGCGCCCGCTGCTGCTGGCCACGACCGTGGTCGGCACCGCCGTCTACATCGTTTCCCTGCCCTTCTCCCTGCTGGGCGGTAACGCCGCCGATGCCGGTGAAAAACTGGTGCTGGGCCCGGCCCGTTCGACCTTCGTACGCTGCCTGGGCTGCATCCATTCCGGCCGCAAGCAGGATACGGTTGGCGCCGCGGACTAGTCACGGCAAGGCCCTATTGCCCCCTCACCGGGATTGCGGCAGTCTGGCGGCACATTCTTTAACCGCGGGACTGCCGCCATGATCGACTGGCCAGCGCTCGATACCGTGTTCCTGGATATGGATGGAACACTGCTGGACCTGCACTTCGACAGCCATTTCTGGCTCGAACACCTGCCCCGTCGCTACGCCGAACTCAAGGCCATCAGCCACGAGGATGCCCGGGCCCACATCATTCCCCGGATCGAGTCGGAAAAAGGTTCCCTGCAATGGTACTGCGTGGACTACTGGAGCGATCGCCTGGACGTCGACATCACTGCCCTCAAGCGCGAAGTCGGCGACCGCATTGCCTACCGTCCGCACGCCCGGGCCTTCATGGCGGCGATTCGCGCCAGCGGCCGGCGCTGTGTGATCGTCACCAACTGCCATCCCAAACCGCTGGCCCTGAAGCTGGAGAAAACCGGCCTGGATCAGCATGTGGACCGGGTCCTGTCGACCCACGACTTCGGGCGCCCCAAGGAAGACCTCCAGTTCTGGGCCGACCTGGCCGACACCGAGCCCTATCGCCCGGAGCGCACCCTGATGGTGGACGACAGCCTGCCGGTACTGGACAGCGCCCGCCGCGCCGGCATCGGGCACCTGCTGGCGATTCTGGCACCGGACAGCCGCGAGCCGGTGCGACCGGCCCACGACGGGCTGGCGTCGATCGCGCACTTCGATGAACTCCTGCATCCGGTCAGCGGCGAGCCCATTGCCCGGTAAGAGGATTTTCCGATCAGGGTCTTCGAGCATTCCTATCGTCCCATCGCCGGGCTGATCACGTTATACTGACGGGTAACGACGTCATGGCGACAGCAGGTATCGACCGACTAGAACCGGAGCATCATGAGTTCAACGGACACGAGTGACCGTGTGCGGCTCGACAAATGGCTTTGGGCCGCACGTTTCTACAAGACCCGGACCATTGCCAAGGAAGCCATCGAAGGCGGCAAGGTCCACTACAACAGCCAGCGCACCAAGCCCGGCAAGGCCGTGGAAGTGGGCGCTCGGCTGCGCCTGAGACTGGGCCACCAGGAGAAGGAAGTCGTCATCGACGACATCAGCGACCGCCGCCGCGGCGCACCCGAGGCCCAGAAGCTCTACCACGAGACACAGGAAAGCGAGAAGCGGCGCGAGGAAATGGCCTGGCAGCGCAAGACCATGCAGGCCGCCCAGCTGCCCCCCGCCCGCCGGCCGACCAAGAAGGACCGCCGCGACCTGCAACGCTTCCGTGAGCAGCAGGGACTGTAGGTCCGGCACGGCCCGCACAGTCGCCTGCACAACCGAAACCGAATTATCCGCGTATTCCGCAAGAGGTCCGTACATGGCTTTGGACGATCAGTTCCAGCGATTCCTTTTTGAAGACAGCCAGGTCCGGGGCGAGTGGGTGCGCCTGTCCGACAGCTATCGCGAAATCCTGTCCCAGGCCGCCTACCCCGACCGCATCCAGCATCTGCTGGGCGAAACCCTGAGCGCCAGTGTGCTGCTGTCCGGCACCCTCAAGTTCGAGGGCTCGCTGTCCATCCAGGCCCAGGGCGAAGGGCCGGTTCGCATGCTGCTGGCCGAGTGCAGCCACGACCGGGCGGTACGCGGTATCGCCCGCTACGAGACGGCACCGGACGGCGAAAGCCTGGACGAGCTGCTCGGCGAGGGGCGCATGGCGATCACCATCACTCCGGATCGTGGCCAGCGCTACCAGGGCGTGGTGCCGCGCGAGCACGACAACCTGTCGGAGTGCCTGGAAGACTATTTCGAACGGTCCGAGCAGATTGCCACGCGCCTGTTCCTGTTCGCCGACGGCGAGCAGGCCGCCGGCCTGATGCTGCAGCGCCTGCCGGGCGCTACCAGCGCCGACGACGATCTATGGCAACGGGTCGGCCACCTGGCCAGTACCATCAAGGCGGAGGAGCTGCTGGGTCTGGACAGCGAAACCGTGCTGCATCGCCTGTTCCACGAAGAAACGCTGCGTCTGTTCGATCCGGAAACGGTGCGTTTCCAGTGCAGCTGCTCCCGGGAGCGTACCCTGGCCGCGCTGGAATCCGTCGGCAAGGACGAGTGCTACAGCATTCTCGATGAGCAGGGCTCCATCGAGATGGATTGCCAGTTCTGCCATACGCAGTACCGGTTTGACCGGAACGAGATCGATCAACTGTTCCACGGACACCCACTGCACTGAGCACGCTGCCGGGAGCCGTTCGAAATGCCCGCAAAGCCGTCAACCACGGGCTTTGCGGGCAGTCGTTTTTTGAACAGCTCTCTGGCATAATAGCGCGCCTGTGCGAATCCGATTGTTCATAAAACCGCCAGATTCGGGTGGGTTAGCCCGCATCCTGCGCCGGATCGAACAATGCCGAAACTACTCGAGGGCGAGGTCGAGAAGTGAGTAACACTTACACTGATTTGAGTACAGCACGACTGGTCGAACTGGCGCTGGAGCGCAAAGAAGGCCGTCTGGCTGCCAACGGGTCACTGGTTGTCAAAACCGGCAAGCGGACCGGCCGTTCACCGATGGACCGGTTCATCGTCGAGGAGCCCAGCACCTCCGACGCGATCCACTGGGGCCCGATCAACCGCCCCATCGACGGGGACAAGTTCGACGCCCTGTGGGACCGGGTTGAAGCCTACCTGGCGGACAAGACCCAGTTCGTGTCTCACGTCCACGTCGGTTCCGATCCGGAGCACTACCTGCCGGTCAAGATGACCACCGAAACCGCCTGGCAGAACCTGTTCGGCCGCACCCTGTTCATCCGCCCGGACAGCTTCAACCCGGCGGACAAGCAGGAGTGGCAGATTCTCAACGCCGCCGGATTCCAGTGCGATCCCGAGCGCGACGGCACCAACAGCGACGGCACGGTGATGATCAACTTTGCCAAGCGCAAGGTGCTGATCGCCGGCATGCACTACGCCGGTGAGATGAAGAAGGCCATGTTCTCCGTGCAGAACTTCCTGCTGCCGGAAAAAGACGTGCTGCCGATGCACTGCTCCGCCAACGTTGGCGAAGACGGCGAAACCTGCCTGTTCTTCGGCCTGTCCGGCACCGGCAAGACTACCCTGTCCGCCGATCCGGATCGCTTCCTGATCGGTGACGACGAGCACGGCTGGGGCCCGGGCACGGTCTTCAACATCGAAGGCGGCTGCTACGCCAAGTGCATCGACCTGAGCCAGAAGAACGAGCCGATCATCTGGGACGCCATCCGCTTCGGCGCCATCGTCGAAAACGTGGTGATCGACGACGAGACCCGCGAGCCGGACTACACCGACGTTTCCCTGACCGAGAATTCTCGCTGCGCCTACCCGCTGGAGCACGTTGAGAAGCGCGTCCTCGAGAACCGCGCCGGCGAGCCATCGTCCATCGTCTTCCTGACCTGCGACATGACCGGCGTCCTGCCGCCCGTGTCCCTGCTCAACAAGGAAGCGGCGGCCTACCACTTCCTGAGCGGCTACACCGCGCTGGTGGGCTCCACCGAGATGGGCTCGTCCTCCAAGCTGAAATCCACCTTCTCCACCTGCTTCGGCGCACCGTTCTTCCCGCGCCCGGCCGGCGTCTACGCCGAGCTGCTGATGAAGCGGATGGAAGAGTTCGGCAGCAAGGTCTACCTGGTCAACACCGGCTGGACCGGCGGCCCCTACGGTGTCGGCGAGCGTTTCAGCATCCCCACCACCCGCGGCATCATCAGCGCCATCCAGAACGGCGACCTGGAAGGTGCCGAGGTGGAACACCTGGACAAGCTGAACCTGGACGTACCGACCAACGTTCCGGGCGTGGACAGCAAGCTGCTGAACCCGCGCAACACCTGGAGCGATCCGGCCGAGTACGACGCCAAGGCCCAGGAACTGATCAACCAGTTCGTCGACAACTTCACCAAGTTCGACGTTTCCGACGCCATCGTGGCGGCAGGCCCCAAAGCCTGATCCGGAACGGTTGTTTGAGAAAGGCGCCCGATGGGCGCCTTTTTTGTGCCCGGATGATAGAAAACAGGTAGGTTGGGCTAACGCAGGAAGCCCAGCAAACGATCAGGCGAGAACGGGATATCAGCCTATTGCCGCGCCCTGTTGGGCTTCCTGCGCCAGCGCCAACCTAGGAAGCGTATCACCCACGCCCCCGGTTTGAGGTGTTACCTATGTTGCCGGTTTGCACAGGCCAGCTCCCTCTCCCCTGGCGGGAGAGGCTTTTAACCGCAACCTGTAGAGCACACTCTGAAAGTGGGGCTATCTGAGATTCACCCTTCGCAAAGAATCTCATCACGCATAAAAAGCCAACGGCACAAATGCCACCAACAGCAACGCAATGCCCATGACAATCAAAGGCATGATGATCCGCTCATGGCGCTGGTAGAAGGTGCCGGTCTGGGCCATAGCCGCCGAGACTTCCGCTTCGCCCACCACCTGGCGCGTCAGCAGATGGTTCAGCGCCACCGGCGGGCTCAGGTAACCCAGCTCGAAGGCCACCAGCGTGGTCATCCAGAAGTGGATCGGATCGATGCCGCTGGCGTAGGCCATGGTCGCCACCGTGGCGCTGACCAGGATGACCGCGCCAAAGGCGTCCATGATCATGCCCAGAATCACCAGCACCCCCACCATCAAGATCATTGCCGTCCAGGGCGAGGCAAACGCTTGGGGCAGCATCTGCATGATTTCCGCCCGCTCGATCACCCCGCCGATGCTCACCGACAATCCCAGCAACAGCAACAGCGCGCCAATTTCCGAGGTGGTGTCGTTGGTAGCGCCGCGCACGCAGCGCTCGATCCCCGGCCGGTTGAGACGCGTTCCATTGCGCGTTTCCGAGCGCCCCGGTGACAGGTGTTCGTAGACCAGGAGCGCCAGCATAATCACCGGCAGGATACGGGGGGCGGAGAACTCATCCATGTCCACATCCAGCAGCCAGCGGTAGCCCAGGACCACCGCGGCCGTCACCCATGCGTAGGGGGCCAGGGGAACCAGCGCCCGCATCATGGCCGGCCCGGCTTCCGAAACAGGCGCCAGTTGGAAACGACTCTGGCGATTCACGCTCAGCGACACGACAAGGAAGAGTACCGCGGTGAGCATGAACACCCAGACACCCCAGCCAAACAGGTCATCGGTGGTCACTTCCCGGTTCAGGTAAGCGATCACCACCACCAGCAGGCAGGGCCGCAGCACCACCCCCATGGAACCGGACATGGCCGTCGCCGCCAGCGCCAGGTGCCGACGGGCGCCGGCCGCGCGCAGCTCGGAGTAGATGACCGCGCCTGCCGCGATCACGAAGATCCCCGACGCGCCGGTGTAGGCCGTCGGCACCGCCGCCACGATCACTGCCACCACCGCCAGCATTTCCGGCGGCAGCCGCCAGGGCCGGAACACGTTGAAAACCAGGGTCGCCAGCCGCGTCTGCTTGAGCATCATGCCGACCCAGACGTAGAGCGCCACGTTGAGGAACATGTCGGCCAGCTCCATCATCTTGTCCAGGTAGACGCCAATACCGGCGGCGTGGCCCTGCAGCGCAAAGTAGGTGCCCGAGACCAGGCACATGCCGGTGTACAACGGCACCGCCAGCCCGGCCTTGAACCAGTCGCCGCCCGGTGCCAGATCATCCGGCACGCGCCACAGCCGATAGGCGCTGGCCAGACTGAGCGCGGCGAAGCCGACAATCCACAGATCGTGCAGGATCTCCCGCTCCAGGCTGATGGCCGCGGCGTCATGGGAAGTCTGGCGGAACAGCACGCTGGAACCCAGCAGCATCAGGTTGGCGAGGGTTTGCAGGCCATAGGAGACGCGGTAGTCCCGCCGCGTCTCGATGGCGCGCATGGCGATGTGGTGGCGGGTCAACGTGGCCGTAGCCGCACAGAGCATCACCAGCACCACCAGGATGTAACGCTGGGAGGTGAGACCCAGGGCTATCAGGTCGGCCACCGCCCGCTCAACGGCCCGATAGGCCTCCAGGGCCGGTGTGAGCTGGCCCTGGAGGCTGGCGAATTCGGCGTGCTTCGCCCGACACAGGGCGACGGCATTCTCCACCGCCGCGCGGACATCCGCCGGATCAACCGCCTGCTCGCCGAGCAGGCCCATCACCGGGTCATCCTGGGCCTGGCGCGATTCCGCCAGCTTGCGCGCCACCGCCGCCTCGACGTCCCGGGCCGGGTTGCACTGCGGGGCGACCGGATCGGTGCGCAGCTTGTAATAGCCGTTCCAGGTCTGCTCGCCGAAGCGCAGCATCTGGTTGTGGATATCGCTGCTGGTGGAAAACAGCACCACCAGCAGGAGCAGCAGGCAGGCGGGCAGCGAGGAGAACCACTCCAGCCCGCTGCGCGAGGGCACGGATTGGCTGAGCACGGTTACCGGCATGGCGGATCGTCCCTGTGAGGCGTGAATGGCTGGCGGGCGACCGCCGCGTTCACAGCAGCGAGTCCAGCTCCATCACCTCGCCAGTCGGCGCCGGATCGTTCCAGAAGGTGCCCAGACCGCCGACGGGCGTGCGGTGGCCGGTGTTCTCCATCCACAGCTTGTCCGACAGCGCCAGGATGTTGCGGGTGGCGATGCGGTCCACCAGCACCCACTCGGGATCCGCCGGCTGGCTGTTGATGGCTTCCGCGTGGCGCCTGATGACCGCCCTCACCTGGGCCATGTCGCCCTGGTTCCAGGCGGCGAGGGCGTGGAAGACGTGGCTGATGCGCACCGCATCCGCCTCGCCGATGGCGTCGGAGGCCG
Source organism: Marinobacter bohaiensis (assembly GCF_003258515.1). Classification (NCBI taxonomy): domain Bacteria; kingdom Pseudomonadati; phylum Pseudomonadota; class Gammaproteobacteria; order Pseudomonadales; family Marinobacteraceae; genus Marinobacter; species Marinobacter bohaiensis. The sequence continues at coordinate 59,418 of NZ_QGEH01000008.1, read as the reverse complement.
CCAGCCGCTCAAAGGCGTTCTCGCCCTGGGGTTCGGTGCCCGGAATCATCGCCCAGACCGTGGCCCGCAGGGCCATGGGCGCGCCCCACCACTTGTCGTTGTCCAGGCAGCCGGACGCCCGCGCCACCACGGATCCGACGTTACGCGGCACACCCACCGGCACGGTGGACTGGATTTCGGCATTCAGCGCCTGCAGGCCGGACAGCAGACCCGCCAGGTAGATGAACTCGTCCAGGTCCTCGTCGAAATCCGGACACTCGCCGGTTCCCGGCTCGCCGTAGTGCGCCTTGAAGTGCTTCCAGCCCTGGAAATAGCGTTCCGCCGCCAGGGCGTAGTAACGCTTCTGCTGGATCTGGGCATCCTGTGCCTGGTCCGGCTGACGCGCTCGCAGGGCGCCAATGCTGGCCAGTTCGGCGGATCGGGCGCGGTCCTCGGCGCAGCCCGCCGCCTGCAGGTTGAGCATCACCGCCAGTTGATCGGGATCGTCGGTGACCCGCCCGAATGACATCAGTAGCGGCTGGACCGATTCGCTCATGGAGCAGGCCATGTCCAGGTCGCCGGTGTGCAGCAGGTAGGGCATGGTGTGTTCCCTGGAAAAGCCCTGCATCACATCGCCGGTGGTGGAATAAAGCATGTTGTTCATGGTGCCGCAGCCCGCCAGCGACACGATCAGTCCGCCGGTCGCCAGGATAGCCCTGAAAACCTCGAAGAATCGGGAACGGGATGGTGTTGTGGTTGTCATATCTGCCTGTCACCTTCTGTCCTGCGGCGCCTGGAGCGCCTTTGTTATTGTTGGGTTCATCTGTGACTTGATCCGTCGGACCACGGCACGGTCTGTAACATTTGTTTACAGCGATGAATTATCCGTGAGTGGCCCCTGGATTAGTGAGACAAAGCCCTCAAAGCGATGACCCCGGGTCTTGCCGGCCCGCCGACAGTCATTGACAGCCATCGGCGACACGCTATACCTGTAACCTATGGTCGGGTGGAACCCCGGCCGCAGTCGGTGAAACCGCGACAAGACGGTGTCACCAGTCCACCACGAAAGGAGAGATTCATGCGTAAACCCGAACTTGCCAGTGCCATCGCCGAACAGACCGGCCTGACCAAGGAAAAAGCCAGCGAAGTCATCACCGCCTTTACCGACCAGATTTCCGCCGCCACCGCCAAGGGCGACGACGTGTCCCTGATTGGCTTTGGCACCTTCAACGTGCGCAAGCGCGAGGCCCGCACCGGCCGCAACCCGCAAACCGGCGCCACCATGAAGATCGCCGCCAGCAAGACCGTCGGTTTCAAAGCCGGCAAGGCCCTGAAAGAGGCCGTTTCCAAGTAATCACCGCGACCGGCGGCCCGGGCCGCCGGTCGGCTCCTCTATTCACCCTTCAGCTCGACGCGCATTCCGCCCGCGCCCCATCCACCCGGCAGCGAATCGCTTTCATCAGGCGAATGGCCCGCTCGTCGTACACCCCCTGCTCCAGCAGCGACAGCCGCACCTGGCGCAACATTTCGTCGTACTCGGCCACGTCCTCCTGCGGCGGGTTCATCCAGGCCTCCTCGGGGATTTCCGCCTCCGCCTGGGCAATGATCTGGTAGGCCTCGTTGATCCGCTTGACCGCCTCATCACGCACCATCTGGCCGGCGTCTTCCGGGAAGCGGTCACGATGCAGGATGACCTGGAAATTCATGTAGGCCACGGCGTACCGGAACACGCCGCCATCCGGCTGGACACCTTTGTAAAGTTCCAGCGGCGTGTAGGCCACCGCCGGCGCGTAGGCGATGTCCACAGAGCCGTTATTGAATTTGCCCGCGAAGCTGGCGGAGTTGGCGCCCACCACCGACGCGCCCACGTGGCGCACCATGGTGAGCGACGCGGTATCGTAGTCGAGGGTTGCCACTTTCTTGCCCTGCAGCTCTTCCACGGTGTCGATGCGGCGATCGCGGGTGAACAGGTAGACCGCCCCGCCGGGGAAGATGCCAGCCACTTCGTAGCGCTCGTTGGTCAGCAGGGGCTTGGCCTTGGGCTGGCTCAAGGTGTTGAACAGCAAGCGCATTTCCTCTTCGCCGGGAATCGCGCCCATCGCCTCCAGACTGCCGGTGAACTTGTTGAATTCCCGCGCGCGCGTACCGGTCAGCAGCACCGCGTCGCACTGCCCGGCCTTGAAGTCCTCGGCGGCGACCTTCTCATCGGTATAGGCGCGCAGGTCCAGCGCCACTCCTTCGCGCAGGGCCACCGGCTTGAAAGTCTGGGTGATCGCGAACAGCGGGCCGTTGGCGCCGACCGGATCGAACACGCAGAAACTGCGCTGGATTATCTCGCCGTCGGCGGCCAGGACACCGCGGGCGAACAGGAACATCAGGAACAGAGCGATACCGCCCATGCGGCATCGCAACCAGGGTCGACGGGACATGCAGGCACACTCCAGCTTGTTGTTGTGATTGATCGCTGATCAACAGGCTAGGAGGGCATCCGGAGGGAGGCGTTGGCAGCAGCGACCGGGAATGACGGGCACTGCTGCCACACAAGCAGGACGGTGACGGGCCATAGCCGCACCGATGGCGCAGGAAGGCGGTTCAGGACTGGGGGGACGAATTGTCCGCCGGCTTGTCGGCCGCTTCCGCTTTTGCGCTGTTTTTTGAACCGGTTCCGCTTTTCTTCGCGGTACCGCTCTTTCCGGTCGAGGTCTTGGTGGCCGTGCTGCGACGGTTGGGCGACGTGCTTTTCGCTTTCTTGTCGTCCGCCAGCTGCTCGACCAGGCTTTCGATCCGCTTTTCCAGCGCGATCAACTGATGCTGCATCGCCGTTTGCTTGTCCAGGGCGTCGGTGGAGTTGCGGGAAATGGTCCACAGCAACCAGACGATGGCCAGCAACAGCAGGAAAGACAGGAATCCCATAGCGATCTCCAGGCAGTCACATTGTGCGGCCGGCCCAACGCCGGCCTTTGTTGTCGGTTATCAGTTTAGCAGGCGCTCGCGTTAGCCGGCGCCAAAGCCCGGCTCGCGGCTGTAGGCCTCCCGGCCCGCCATCCAGACACGGTTGACCCGGCCCGGTAGCGGCGTGTCCATCAGCGGCGCGTGCTTGCCCACCGACCGCAGCGTTTCCGGCGTGGCCGTCCAGCGGGCATCCGGATCGATCCAGCACAGGTCCGCCAGTTCGCCGCTGGCCAGGGACGGCGCCGGACGACCCAGCACCTGGGCCGGACCGCTGGTCAGCGCGCGGATCAGCGACTGCAGTTCCAACTCACCGCGCTCCACCAGCATCAGGCCCAGCGACAGGACGCTCTCGATGCTGGACAGGCCAGGCTCCGTGTCCCCCAGCGGCGCGTTCTTGGCGGCCGGGTCCTGCGGTTGGTGCTGGCTGACAATGGCGCTGATGGCGCCACTGCGCACGCCCTCAATCAGCCCCTGGCGGTCCTCTTCCGAGCGCAGCGGCGGCTGCACGTGGTAGCGGCTGTCGAAGCCGGCCAGGGCCTGCTCGGTGAAGACCAGGTGATGCATGGCCACGTCGGCGGTCACCGGCACTCCGCGCTGGCGCGCCTGGGCCACCATGTCGACGCTGCGCGCGGCGGACAGCTGGCTCAGGTGCAGCCGCACCCCGGTTTCCTCCGCCAGCAGGATCATTTCCATCACCGCCGTGGTTTCAGCCACCTCGGGAATACCCAGCAGCCCCAGCTGGGCGGTGATCAGGCCGTCGTGGGCAAAGCCGTCGGCCGCCAGCATCTCGTTCTGGGGCTGCAGCATCAGGGTGATGCCGAAAGTCTGGGCGTAGGCCATGCAGCGGCGCAGGATGCGCGCGTTGGCCAGCGGCGCCGGGCCGTTGCTCAGGGCCACGCAGCCAGCCTGGGTCAGACCCACCATGTCGCTGAGCAGCTCGCCGTTGAGCCCCTTGGTGGCCGCGCCCAGCGGCAGCACGCGGATGGGCGCATCGCGCTCCGCCACGTCACGGATCAGGTGGGCGATGGCGCTGGAGTCGTTGACCGGCGAGGAATCCGGTGCGGCGCAGACGGTGGTGTACCCTCCACGGGCCGCCGCATGGGTTTCGCTGGCGATGGAGCCTTTCTGGCCGTTGCCCGGCTCGCGCAGGTTGCAGTAAAGATCAATGAAGCCCGGGGTAATCAGCCCGCCGGCGGCGTCCAGCACGCGATCGGCCGGGGCAGCGTCGGCCTCGGCGCCGATGGCGGCGATGCGGTCGTCGCGGATCAGCAGGGACTGGCGGCTGTCCTGCCCGCTCAGCGGATCCAGCAGGCGGCCGTTCGCGATGCGCAGGGATTCAGACTGACTCATGAGCGCACCTCCGCGTCCTGTCCTTTCTGGGCACGCTGTCCTCCCATGGCCATGGACATCACCGCCATGCGGATGGCGATGCCGTTGGTGACCTGGTTGAGGATCACCGAACGCGGCCCGTCGGCGACCGCCGACTCGATCTCCACGCCCCGGTTGATCGGGCCCGGGTGCATAACGATGGCGTCCGGCTTGGCGTAGGCCAGCTTGTCGGTATTGAGGCCGTACACTTTGTAGAATTCCCGCTCACTGGGCAGCAAGGCGCCCTCCATCCGCTCCCGCTGCAGACGCAGCATGATGATCACGTCGATGTCCTTGAGGCCGGACTGCATGTTGTGGTCCACCCGGCAGCCCAGGCTTTCCACGTCGCTGGGCAGCAGGGTACTGGGGGCGATCAGACGCACCTCGTCGGCCCCCAGGATATTGAGCGCCTGGATCTGTGAGCGGGCCACCCGCGAGTGCAGGATATCCCCCACGATGGCCACCTTGAGCCCCTCGAAGCGCTGCTTGTGCTGGCGGATGGTGAGCATGTCCAGCATCGCCTGGGTGGGGTGGGCGTGGCGGCCGTCGCCGGCGTTGATGATGGCCACGCCCGGGGTCACGGACTCGGCAATGAAATGGGGCGCACCGCTGCGGGAATGACGCACCACGAACATGTCGCTGGCCATGGCCTCCAGGTTAAGCAGGGTGTCGGACAGGGACTCGCCCTTGGACGTGGCCGAGGTGCTGATGTCCAGGTTGAGGACGTCGGCGGACAGGCGCTTGGCCGCCAGCTCGAAGGTGCTGCGGGTGCGGGTGCTGGACTCGAAGAACAGGTTCACCACCGTACAGCCGCGCAGCAGCGGGACTTTCTTGATGCGCCGCTCGCCCACTTCGATGAAGGAGTCGGCGGTGTCGAGAATCTGGGTCAGCAGGTCGCGATCGAGGCCGTCGATCGTCAGGAAATGCCGCAGCTGGCCCTGGTCGTTCAGCTGCAGCGCACGGGCGGAAGCGTCCGTCGTGGTCATCGAATCAGGCTCCTTGTCCGGTGGAAGACGCCGGGGCGTCGGCCTGGCGCAATTCCACGCTCAACGGGTCCGGGCCCTTCAGTTTGACCCGCTCATTGGCCTTGAGGCTGAGCGACTGACCCACCACATCCGGCTGGATGGGCAGCTCTCGCGCGCCCAGGTCGATCAGGGTGGCCAGGATGATGCCGGCGGGTCGACCGTAGTCGAAAATCTCGTTCATGGCCGCGCGGATGGTGCGTCCGCTCATGATAACGTCGTCCACCAGCACGATGTGGCGCCCTTCGGTTTCGAATGGCAGGTGGGACGGACGCACCTTCGGGTTGAGCCCGATGCGGGAGAAATCATCCCGATAGAAGGAAATGTCGAGCTCGCCGAAGGGTTCGGTCAGCTCCAGGCGCTTGTGCAGGACATCCGCCAGCCAGACGCCCCCGGTGCGGATGCCGATCAGCACCGGATCATCGATGTTGCGCGCCTGCAGGATACGGCGCAGGCCTTGCTCGAGGTCGTCGAGCAGGGCGTCCACTTTCAGCAATGCAGTCATTGGTTTCCCCCATCCGAACAGCGACATGAGTCTATCACGGGGCGGGGAACGAAGGCAGAATCAGCGGGCGAACCAGGTCTCCAGGATGATGACCGCGGCCAGGTCGTCGACACCATGGGTGCCGAAATCCCGGGAACCGCCCCGGGCCATGACCTCGCCCTTGGCCTCGAAGCTGCTGAGGCGCTCGTCGATCATCTCCACCGCGTGATGGAAGCGGCCGTGCAGGCGTTTGCCGAACTTGCGGGCGCGCAGGCACATCTCACTCTCGGTGCCGTCCATGTTCAGCGGCAGCCCGACCACGAACAGGTTGGGACGCCACTCCTCGACCAGCGCGGCAATCTCGTCCCAGTTGGGCTGGCCGTCGCGGGCCTTGAGCATGGCCACCGGCTTGGCGGTACCCAGCATTTCCTGGCCCACGGCGACGCCGATCCGGCGGGTGCCGAAATCGAAGCCCATGACGCGGCGCTGGCCGACGTCAGGCATGGCCTACCGTATCGGTCAGCTGGTTGAGGTCGATGCCCATCATGCGCAGCACGGCGGCGTAACGCTGATCGCTCTCGGTGCGGAACAGGATGTCGTGGTGGGCCGGACACACCAGCCAGCTGCTGCCGGCCAGCTCGCTCTCCAACTGGCCTTCCGACCAGCCGGAATAGCCCAGCGCCATGAGGAATTCGGACGGCCCTTCGCCAACGCCAATGGCTTCCAGGATATCGCGGGAGGTGGTCATGGTGAGCTGATCGGTGACGGCCATGGAACTCTGCCACTCACCGAACGGACGATGCAGCACGAAGCCGCGCTCGGGCTGGACCGGGCCGCCGGCATAGACCGGATCGTCGAGTTCCTCGCCGTCCATGTCGAGCTGCTCCAGCACCTCGCCCACCGAGATTTCCAGGGGGCGATTGATCACCAGGCCCATGGCGCCGTCGCTGGTGTGCTCACACATATAGATGACGGTCCCGTGGAAGCCGGGATCCTGCAGGTAGGGCGAAGCCACCAGAAGGCGGTTACGCAGTGAGTCTTCGGGAATCGTCATAGCCGATAGTATTCGTTGCAAGGCCAGCCTTGGCAAGCCTGGAAATGTAAAGCGTGGGCGGCGGTCGGGACGGCGCTGCGCCCGTCAGCCGGAACTCAGGCCACGGCGCTGGAACGACCAGGTGCGGATGATTTCCAACTGGTCGGCCTGCTCGCGCATTTCCGGCGGAAAGGGCGCGAACGGCGCCGACAGACGCACGATGCGGATGGCCGCGTCGTCCAGCACCTTGCTGCCGGAAGAGTTGAGGATTTCCACGTCCTTGACGCTGCCATCCTTCTCCAGCACCACCACCATGCGCAGGGAACCGTAGATGCCCGAGCTGCGCGCTTCGGGCGGATAGTTGAGGTTGCCCACCTTGGTGACCTTGCTGACCCAGTTCTGCACGTACCAGGCATTGGCGGACTTGAGCGTGGAGGCGGCGGTCACCCGCAGGACACGGGGTTTCTTGGCGTAGGCGCGCTGCTGCCGGTCAAGCCGTGCTTCGAGGCTGGCGATTTCCAGGCTGCGCTCCATCAGGCTCTGCTTTTTCTTGACCGGCGCGTCCTCGACCGGCTTTTCCCTGGGCTTTTGCTGGGCCGCCGGCTGCGACTTGGCGGTGGTGGTCACCACCTCGCGGGCTTCCTGCGGCTGGGGCTCGGATGATTGCTGGGCCTTGGGCTGAGGCTGGACCTGCTTGACCTGGCTGTTGTTCAGCGGCGCCTGGTGGGTGGTGGTCAGCTCCTGCTTTTCATCCTGGGTGCCACTGCCCTGCTGGCTGGTGGCGGCGAGGAAGTCGGCCTTGTCCGGGTCTTCCTGGTCGTCGAACTGGGACAGGGTGATTTCCAGGGTTTCGGCAGCGGGCACCGGATCGTCCGGCGCAAACGACACGCCCAGCACGATGACCGCGTGGAGCGCTAACGCCATGAACAGCGTAAAAGAGAACCGATCAAAATCACTGACCTGGACAGCCATGCTCGCCACTTCAACCAAACTCAGGGAGGGGCGCAGGGTCGCGCCCGGATCATCCGATGGGAGTACATTCCTTTGCGGCCCCAAGTTTGCGGACTTCGGGGCCGCTTGTCCATCCCGCGAACAAAACGTCACAGGATGTCACGGCGCTTACGCCAGGCGTTTCTCGATGGCATCGAGCAACTGACTGGAGATATCGATGCCGAATTCGCGATCCAGCTCGCGCACGCAGGTGGGACTGGTGACGTTGATCTCGGTCAGGTAGTCGCCGATCACATCGATGCCGACGAAGATCAGCCCCTTCTCCTTCAGGCTCGGCGCGATGCGCTCGCAGATCTCCCGGTCGCGCGCGGTCAGCTCGCGCCCTTCGCCACGACCACCGGCCGCCAGGTTGCCGCGGTTCTCACCCTGGGACGGAATCCGCGCCAGCGCGTAGGGCACCGGCTCACCGTCGATCAGCAGGATGCGCTTGTCGCCGTCCTTGATCTCGGGCAGGAACTTCTGCGCCATGATCTGGTGGTTGCCGTCCTGGGTCAGGGTCTCAATGATCACCCCCAGGTTGGCGTCGTTCTCCTTGACCCGGAAGATCGACTTACCGCCCATGCCGTCCACCGGCTTCATGATGACGTCGCCGTGGCGGGCGTAGAACTCGCGCAGGCGGTCGGCATTGCGGGTCACCACCAGCGGCGGCGTGCAGTCGATGAAGCGGGTGGCGAACAGCTTCTCGTTGCAGTCTCGCAGCGCCGCCGGCGGGTTCACCACCAGCGCGCCCTGGTCGGCCGCGGCGTCCAGGATGTAGGTGGCCATCATGAACTCCCGGTCCACCGGTGGATCCTTGCGCATCAGGATCACGTCCAGCTCGCCCAGCGCCATGTCCCGGTCGTCGCCCAGGGTAAACCAGTCGTCCGGGTCCATGCGCACGGTCAGGGCCTGCACCCGCGCCCGGGCTTCTCCGCCATCCAGGTACAGATCCGGCTGTTCCATGTAGATCAGCTCCCAGCCGCGCTGCTGGGCGGCCCAGAGCATCGCCAGGGAGGTGTCCTTCTTGAAGTGGATGTCCTGGATTGGATCCATGACGATACCGAGTCTGACAGTCATAGTGTTTGTTACACCTCTCAATAGTGTGGGGAGCCTCAACAATAGTGTGGGGAGCCGTTCGACGATACGCCCGGAACACCGGAAGTCCAACAGCGGAAACCGGCCGGCGGCGCCTGTCGGGCGCTCCGCAGAATCGGGTCAGTATGCCCTCGAAAAGACACCCCCATCTGTACGCAAAAGCCGCCTACGGCTGCACGGGAGTACATTTGGTCACAAACTTATGCTTTTTCTCAAGCGACCTATATTCTATAAATAGTCAGGCTTTATAGAACGCCCCTTGAATGTGTGTTAAAAAGGCCCGTCAAGTCTCCCGCTGGTCTCGCAAACCGGCCTGACGGGGCCTGTCAAGTGCCGGGCTGGAAGCATGGCCAGCGCCTTTGGACCGTCCCTCACCGGGACCCGCTGTGGTCCGACAGGTGCTGAACAACAACGATCCTGTAGAGCGCAAGGCTGTTGGACAATGGATGACAACTTCGAAAACCTGAAGATTATGGTGATTGACGACAGTAAGACGATTCGTCGCACCGCCGAAACCCTGCTCAAGAAGGTTGGCTGTGAAGTCATCACCGCAACGGATGGATTCGATGCTCTCGCCAAGATCGCAGACTCGCAACCCGACATCGTGTTCGTAGACATCATGATGCCGCGGCTCGACGGCTATCAGACCTGCGCTCTCATCAAGAACAACTCCGCCTTCAAAAAGACTCCCGTCATCATGCTGTCCAGCAAGGACGGCCTTTTCGACAAGGCCAAGGGACGTATTGTCGGTTCGGATCAATACCTGACCAAGCCGTTCAGCAAGGACGAGCTGCTGAACACGATCCGTCAGTATGTTCCCACACCGGAACAGTAAACCGATTCGCGCAACGAATTTATCGAGGAAATCATGGCCCGCATCCTGATTGTCGACGACTCTCCGACCGAGGTTAAGAAAATCTCCAGCATCCTGGAAAAGCATCAGCACGAAGTGCTGTCCGCCGATAACGGCGCCGATGGCGTTGCCAAGGCGCGCGCCGAGAACCCGGACCTGGTCCTGATGGACGTGGTCATGCCCGGGCTCAACGGCTTCCAGGCCACCCGCCAGCTGACCCGTTCGCCGGAAACCGCGTCCATCCCTGTCGTCATCGTGACCACCAAGGACCAGGAAACTGACCGCGTCTGGGGTACCCGTCAGGGCGCCAAGGGCTATCTGGTCAAGCCGGTCGAAGAAGACGAACTGATCAAGACCATCGACAGTCTGATCGCCTGAACCTCAGTATGGAGTAAGCATGTCCGCCCAGGCTGCCCCTTTTGCCGTACTGACGGATATCGCCCGGCGTAGCAAGTCCCGTGCATCCGGACTGCCAGCCCAGCAGGAAGCGATCGAACTGTGGAACGGCATCGGTTTTACCCTGGCCGGCCAGCGTTACGTCGCGCCCATGGGTGAGGTTGTCGAGATACTGCACGTCCCCCGCTACACCCACGTACCGGGGGTTCGTTCGTTTATGCTCGGCGCCGCCAACGTCCGCGGCCGCCTGCTGCCGCTGATCGATCTCGCCTATTTCTTTGACATGAACCGTGCATCGCGCAGTCATCGCGATCGCCGGGTGCTGGTCATCGAGCGGGACGACCTGTTCAGCGGCCTCGTCGTCGACAGCGTTTCGGGCATGCAGTATTTCGCCACGGAGAGCTTCACGGAGGAAGTCGCCGCCGAAGTCCCAGACATCGTCAAGCCTTTCGTCCAGGGAGGCTACCGACGCAACGAGGAAACCTGGAACGTGTTCTCGACCTTCGCCCTGATGGACGACGAGCGCTTTCTGGATGTTTCGCAGTGGTGAACAGGACGGCAGGGCCTGTTCGCTGATTTTCCAGACCCGAAGGACCAACTTGCCAACGTTTAGGCCGGGAGCCAGAAAATGAAAAAGAGAGCCGGAAGATTCAATGCGGGTCAGGGTGCCAACAAGCTGGTTGGCGCCCTGATCGGTGCATTGATCGTATTGACCGTCCTGCTCGTCGCAGTGCTGTTCATCATCAACCGTGACAGCAGCAACGACCAGGAATACATCGCCCACGCCAGTGAGCTGCGGGTACTGTCCCAGGAGATCGCGAAGAACGCCTCGGAAGCGGCCGGCGGTACGCCGGAAGCCTTCGACCAGCTGCAGCGCTCCCGTGACGAGTTCGCGCGTCTGTGGGGTTATCTTGTCGAGGGGAACCCGGAAACCGGCCTTCCCGCCAGCGAGATGGCTGCCGAAAGCGGTGTACAGGAGAACTGGAACGAAGTCCGTGAGCGGGCCGATACCATCATCTCCACCCGCGAAGCGGTACTGGGCCTGCACCAGGTTGCCCAGACCCTGAACGAGAACATCCCGCAGCTGCAGGTTGAGTACGATGACATCGTCCAGATCCTGCTCGACAACGACGCACCGGCCGAAACCGTGGCCCTGGCCCAGCGTCAGTCGCTGCTGGCGGAACGGATCGTGCGCTCGGTCAATAACGTTCTCTCCGGTGACGAAGACGCGGTGATCGCCGCCGACCGGTTCGGCCGCGACGCCAAACTGTTCGGCCGCGTTCTGAGCGGTCAGATCGAAGGCAACTCGGCCATGGGCATCTCCCGGGTCCAGGACGAGGACGCCCGCTACGGTCTCGACGCCGTGTCCGAGCTGTTCGAATTCGTCAGCCAGAACGTTGACGCCATCCTGGAAGCCTCGCCCGACCTGTTTACCGTGCGTCGCGCTTCCAACGAAATCTTCCAGAACTCCCAGGCCCTGCTGAACGGCACCTCCCAACTGGCGGAACAGTTCCGTCAGCGGGCGGATTCGCGCATCATCAGCTCCTACCTGGCGTACATCCTGCTGGCCGCCATGGCCGCTGTGGTCGTGATCATCGGCCTGACCATCTACCGTTCCTCCCAGGAGCGTCTGTCCAAGACCCAGGAGCAGAACGAGCAGAACCAGAACGCGATCCTGCGACTGCTGGACGAACTGGCCGACCTGGCCGACGGTGACCTGACCACAGAGGCCACGGTTACCGAGGACTTCACCGGGGCCATCGCCGACTCCATCAACTACGCGATCGACCAGATGCGCGGACTGGTACAGTCCATCCGGGGTACGGCGGTTCGAGTCTCCTCAGCGGCCCAGGAAACCCAGGCCACTGCGATGCACCTGGCCGACGCTTCCGAGCACCAGGCCCAGGAAATCGCCGGTGCCTCCGCGGCGGTGAACGAGATGGCCGTGTCCATCGACCAGGTCTCCTCCAACGCCGCCGAGTCGTCCGCGGTTGCGGAGCGCTCGGTTGCCATCGCCAAGAAAGGCGCCGAAGTCGTACAGAACACCATCCGCGGCATGGACAACATCCGCGAGCAGATCCAGGAAACCTCCAAGCGGATCAAGCGTCTGGGTGAGTCTTCCCAGGAAATCGGTGACATCGTATCCCTGATCAACGACATCGCCGACCAGACCAACATCCTGTCCCTGAACGCCGCCATCCAGGCGTCCATGGCCGGTGATGCGGGCCGGGGCTTCGCAGTGGTTGCGGACGAGGTTCAGCGCCTGGCGGAACGTTCCTCCGCGGCCACCAAGCAGATTGAAGCCCTGGTTAAGACGATCCAGTCCGATACCAACGAGGCGGTTATCTCCATGGAGCACACCACCGCCGAGGTGGTCCGTGGTGCCCGTCTGGCCCAGGACGCGGGTGTCGCCCTCGAGGAAATCGAGAACGTCTCGATGAACCTCGCGGAACTGATCCAGAACATCTCCAACGCGGCCCGCCAGCAGGCGTCGTCCGCGGCTCACATCTCCAACACGATGAACGTTATCCAGGAGATCACCTCGCAGACCTCCTCCGGTACCAACGCCACCGCGAAGTCGATCGGTAACCTGGCGGAAATGGCCGGTGAGCTGCGCTCCTCCGTTGCCGGCTTCACTCTGCCGGAAGAGGATATGCCGGAAGAGGAAGAAGAAGACAGCGACGTTCCTGTTGTTAGCTGATAACTGTCAGCGGCTGATGACGCCAGAGTACGGCTGACTCATGATCATGACCGAAACGCGCAATGACAGGACGTCCGGCATCTGGACACTGCGTCCTCTTCCCGAGATGGACGAGGCGCAGTTCCGCCAGTGGCAGGAGCTGCTGGAAGACCGGACCGGGATCACCCTGAAAGCGGAGCGGCGCTCGTTCCTGCAGACCAATCTGGGGATCCGCATGCGCGAGATCGGTTGCGACACCTATCAGGCCTATTACGAGAAAGTGGTTTCCGGCCCCGGCGCGATCGTCGAATGGGCCACACTGGTGGACCGGCTGACGGTCCAGGAAACCCGCTTCTTTCGTGATCCCGATGCCTACCGGTTGGTGTCCGACTACATCATGACGCGGCCGCGGGAGCAGCTTAGCCGACAGCCGATCGAGGCCTGGAGCGTCGGCTGCTCCACCGGCGAGGAACCCTACACGCTGGCCATGCTGCTGGATCAGAGCATGCGGCAACTGGAGTTGAAATCCCTGTTCGGCGTCACCGGCTCCGACATCAGCAAGCCGGCGCTGGAAAAGGCCCAACGAGGCCTCTACGGCGCCCGCAAGCTGGTCAGCACCGACGCCGACACTCGTGACCAGTATTTCCAGGCCTCGGGTGGCAACGAATGGGAAATCGACCCGGCCCTGCGCCAGCGGGTGTGTTTCACGCAGCTCAATGTGCTGGATCTGGAACAGGCGCCGATGCACGGCATGAACATCATCTTCTGCCAGAACCTCCTGATCTACTTTCGCCAGTGGCGGCGTCGCGAGATCGTAAAGCGCCTGACCGAGCGGCTTGCCCCCGGCGGCCTACTGGTTCTGGGACAGGGAGAATTGACGGACTGGCATCATCCCTCCCTGCAGCGGGTGCCATCGGATAGCGTTCTGGCGTGGATCAAACGCCAGACTGACGAAGAATAACCGGAGTGGTTATGGGCAATCACCATGACAGCATCGCCCTGGATTGGGTTAGGGGCGAAATTCAGGACACCCTGAAACAGGGTCAGCAGGCGCTGGAAGCGTACGTCGACAACCGCGACGACACCGCTCGCCTGCGTTTTTGCCTGAACTACCTCCACCAGGTGCACGGCACCCTGCAGATGGTCGAGCTTTACGGCGCGGCCCTGCTGACCGAGGAGATGGAAAAACTGGCCCAGGCGGTTCTCAATGAGACCGCGGCCAACGCCGACGAGGCCATCGAAGTCCTGATGCAGGCCATCCTGCAGCTGCCGCAGTACCTGGAGCACCTGGACAGCAGCCGCGACGACTTCCCGCTGGCCCTTCTGCCGCTGCTGAACGACCTGCGCGCCGCGCGGGGCGAACCGTTGTTGTCGGACACCTCGCTGTTCAAGCCAGACCTGAGCGCGGTTCAGTTCCAGCCGGCGCCGGGCATCTCCCAGCGCCTGCAGGATCCCAAGGTCATGGGCCACGTGCGCAAGCTGCGCCAGATGTTCCAGTTTGCCCTGGCCGGCGTGGTCCGAGAGGCCGATCTGGACTCCCATTTCGACTACCTGGACAAGGTGATCCAGCGGGTCATCAAACTGTGCCAGAAAAGCCCGCGCGAAGAGCTGTGGCTCGCTGCCGGCGCCTTTGTCGACACCCTCAAGAGTCGTTACAACCCGATCAACTCCGCCGTCAAATCGCTGCTGCGCCAGCTCGACGCCGAACTCAAGCGGCTGATCGACGAGAACGTGGACATCCTCCAGCAGCCGGTGCCCGAAGCCCTGTTCAAGCACCTTCTGTATTACGTGGCGCGCGATGCCGAACTCGACACGCCACGGGTCAACGACCTGCGCGAGCGCTACCACCTGGCCGCCGCCCTGCCTTCCGACGAGTCGGTGGACGACGCCCGCAGCCGCGTCTCCGGTCCCGGCCGGGACGCCATCCATTCGGTGGTCAGCGCCCTCAACGAAGAGCTGGCACGCCTGAAAGACCAGCTCGACCTGTTCGTTCGCGCCGAGTTCCGCCAGAACGAGGAGCTGGAAGAACTGCTGCCGGGCCTGCAACAGGTGGCCAACACCCTGGCGGTCCTGGGCCTGGGCATTCCGCGCCGGGTCATCACCGAACAGATCGAGATCGTCGAACGCCTGAGCCGCGACGCCCTGCCCGCCGAAGACGGCGTGCTGATGGACATCGCCGGCGCCCTACTCTACGTCGAAGCCACCCTGGCCGGCCTGGAGAAAGAGCGCACCACGCAGTCCGAGGACACCGGTGAGGACATCCAGTACGGCGGCCAGGAACTGAGCGAAGCCAACAGCGCCCTGCTGCGCGAGTCACGCAACTCCCTGGAGCAGGTCAAGACCGCCATCGTCAACTTCATCGCCGCCCAGTGGGACCCGCGCGAGATCGAGCACGTGCCCGGCCTGCTGCACAGCATCCGCGGCGGCCTTCAGCTTATCCCGCTGGACCGGGTGGGCGACATGCTGGCGTCCGCCGAGCGCTACGTCAGCGATGTCCTGTTGCAAGGCAAGCGCGTGCCGGACTGGCAGCAGCTGGACACCCTGGCCGATATGGTCACCAGCATCGAATACTACCTGGAGCGCCTGGCCGACGGCGTGGACGACAACGATTCCGTGCTGCGGATCGCCGAAGACAGCCTGCGCTCGCTGGGCTTCCCGGTGGGCGAAGAACCCACCTGGGACCAGGACGCCGCGCCGGCCCCGGCCGCCGAACCACAGCCGGAAACGCCAGCAGCGCCGGAAGCCGGAAAGCCGTCGGACGCTGACCTGGTGGACGACGAGATCCTCGAAATCTTCATCGAGGAAGCCGGCGAAGTCCTCAGCACCATCGAAGAGTTCTACCCGCGCCTGCGCCAGAATCACGACGACCGCGAGGCGCTGACCGAAGTCCGCCGTGCGTTCCACACCCTCAAGGGCAGCGGCCGTCTGGTGGGTGCGACCAGCATTGGTGAGCTGGCGTGGTCGGTGGAAAACCTGCTCAACCGGGTCATCGACCAGAGCATCAAACCCACCGAAGAGCTCTTCTCCCTGGTGGACACCGTGATCGCCCGCGTGCCGGGACTGATCAACGAGTTCCGCGAAGGCAACGCCACCGGCGACGTGAATGAGCTGATCGCCCGCGCCGAAGCCCTGGCCACCACCCGCAAGACCGGGCAGGACGCGCCGGCCGAAGCCGCCTCTGATGACGCCGACCAGCCGGCCACCCGCGACGACGCCGATATCGAGACCCCGGAAGCCGCAGCACCGGCCGAACCGGAACCGACACCGGCCGCGGACTTCGACAGCGACGACCTGATCGACGACGAGATCCTCGAAATCTTCATCGAGGAAGCCGGCGAGGTGCTCGACACCATCAACGAATACCTGCCGATGCTGCTGCGCCAGTTTGACGACCGCAGCGCCCTGACCGAAGTCCGGCGGGCCTTCCACACGCTCAAGGGCAGCGGCCGCATGGTCGGGGCCGACGCGGTGGGCGAGCTGGCCTGGGCCGTCGAGAACATGCTCAACCGCGTCATCGACGCCAGCGTGTTCATGAACGGCGACATCGCCCAGCTGCTGCAGGACGTGGTCGACGTCATCCCGACCCTGGTCAAGGATTTCGAGGCACGCCGTCCGGCTTCGCTGGATACCGCCCCCCTTGAAGCCCGGGCCACCGCCCTGGCCAACGGCGAGATTCCGGAATCCAGCGCGATGCCGGACGACGCCAGCCCGATTGAGCCGGCAAGCGCCGCCGACACCACCGCGGATGCCGACGACCTGTCCGGCCTGGACGCAACGGCCGAAGAGCAACTGGTGGACCCGGTACTGCTCGACATCTTCGAGAGCGAGACCGAGACCCATCTACAGGCGCTCAAGCAGTTCCTGTCCGAAGCCGAGGGCCGCGACACCACGGCCTACACCGACGGTCTGTCCCGCGCGCTGCACACCCTGAAAGGGTCGGCCCACACCGCCGGTATCGAGCCGCTGGCGACGATCATTGCGCCGCTGGAGAAATTCGTTAAGACCGCCCGCTCGGAGAACCAGCGGGCCGACCGCGAAGTCCTCGCACTGCTGGCCGACGCCTGCGGCTTTATCGAACGCGGCCTGGAACAGATCCGCACCACACCGCAGGATCCGCTGGACGGCACCGATGCCTTCCTGGAACGGCTCGACATGCTGGCCCGACGCACCCTGTCGTCGGGCCCGATGGGCGCCGCCGAAGCCGAACACGAGCAGGCCGTCGATCCACAGCTGGTGCAGCTGTTCCTCAACGAAGGTCTCGACATCCTGCTCGACGCCGACGGCATCCTTGATCGCTGGGCCGCCGATCCTTCGGAAAGCACGCAGCTCGATCAACTGGTCCAGGAACTGCGGCAACTGGCCCGGGGCGCAGAAGTCGCCGGGCTGAGCGACGTTTCCGAACTGGCCGATCGGCTGGAACGCATCTACGCCGCAATTTTCGATGCCGACGCACGACCGGATGACGCGTTCTTCGAAGTGGCCCGCGCCAGCCACGAAGCGCTGATCAACATGATGGACCAGATTGCCGCCGGTCTGGCCACCAAGCCCGACCAGGCCCTGATGGCTCAGCTCCAGACCCAACTGGACCAGTTCCGCAGTCAGGCCGACAACGCCTTCAGCCAGAACCTCGAAGATATCGACAACGGCTTCGACGAGGATCTGGAGCTGCCCACCCTGGACATCGCCTTCGAGGAAGACGACGACACCCAACCGGCCGAGCCCGAGCACGCCGGTGACAGCGCCAATCTCGATCCGGAGCTGGTGGATATCTTCCTGGAGGAAGCCAGCGACCTGATTGAAGGCACCGGCGAACGACTGCATCAGTGGACCGCCAACCCAGGCGATGTCGAGTTGCTGCGTCACCTGCAACGGGACCTGCATACCCTCAAGGGCGGCGCCCGTCTGGCGGATATCAGCGCCATCGGCGATCTTGCCCATGAGCTGGAGACCCTGTTCGAAGGCCTGACCGACAACCGCCTGGCCAGCAGCGGGGATCTGGAAGACCTGCTGTTGAGCGCACACGATCGCCTCGCGGCCATGGTCGATGCCATCAGCCAGAACCAACCGCCGCGCCCGGCGCCGGACCTGATCCGCGAGATCCAGAGCTACATCAGCGAGCACGCCGGATCAGCCGGCACACCGGAACCCGATTACGGCTTTGACGACGTACCCACGCTGGACGTCGAAGACACCGACGCCGGCGAGCCCGAGCCCACACCGGAAGCGGCCGACGAGGCCCAGCCGACCGGCGCGCTGCAACAGCTGGATCCCGAGCTGGCGGAAATCTTCCTGGAAGAAGCCGGCGAGATCATCGACACGACCGCCGAACAGCTGCACCAGTGGCAGGCCAACCCGGATCAGCCGGAACTGGTCAAGGAACTGCAGCGGGAACTGCATACCCTCAAGGGCGGTGCCCGCATGGCGGAAATCGCGCCGGTGGCCGACATCGCGCACGAGATGGAAACCCTGTTCGAACGCATCGTCGAAGGTCGCCTGCCGGCCACGGCCGAGCGTACCGGTGTGGCGCTGAAGGCCCACGACGAACTGGCCGCCATGGTCGACGCCATCGCCGATGACGGACAGTGCCCCGAAGCGCCAGGCGTGCTGCAGGCCCTGCGCGCCGCGCTTGACGAGACACCGGCAGCGCCGGCTCCGGAGTCGACACCTGAGCCGGAAGTCGATGCCGAGTCCGACGTCGATGATCGTGTTGAGGCGGAAGAGGACGCCATCGAGCTGGAGCTGCCCGAACTTGAGGAAAGCCCCGAGGAACCGGCAGCAACGGCTGAAGACACGTCTCCGGCCGACACCGCGGCAACGTCCGACAGCGATATGGATCCGGAACTGGTGGGCATCTTCCTGGAGGAAGCCTACGACCTGATCAACTCCACCGCCAGCGCCCTGCACAGCTGGACCGAAGACCCCAGCGACACGGCCCTGGCGGCCGAGCTGCAGCGCGACGTGCACACCCTCAAGGGCGGCGCCCGCATGGCCGGCGTCGACGCCATCGGCGATCTGACGCATGTGCTCGAAAGCCTGTTTGAGCGGGTTGCCGAAGGACGCCTGGCCGCCACCCAGTCCATGAACGATCTGCTGTTTGCCTGCCACGACCGGCTGGCCCAGATGGTCGAACAGGTGGCCGCGCACAAGCCCTGCGAACCCGCCGCAGAACTGATCGCCCGGGTCGAGGCGATCCTGTCCCGCGAGGCCGGCGAGGCCGAAGCAGCGGCGCCCGCACCGGCGGCGCAACCGGCTGTCGAGGAGGCACCGTCCGCTTCCGTCGATGACAGCGCAGAGACCGCGCCGGAGCGTGACGCCGACCTGATCGGTTTCTTCCTCGATGAAGGTCTGGAAATCCATGAGGCCATCAAGGAATGCCTGGCCCAGTGGCGTGACGAACCGGAATCCCTCAGCGGCGTCACCGCGCTGCAGCAGGAGCTGCAGACCCTGAAAGGCGGCGCCCGACTGGCGGATCTGGACCCGGTCGCGGATCTGGCCGAAGCCTGGAACGAACGCCTGGAGTCCGCCCTGGCGGACGCCGCCGACACGGCCGAAACCCTGCGCCTGAGCGATCAGGCCCTGGCCGAACTGGGCCGCATGCTGGGCGAGATCGAGGACGACCGCGCCCCGACCGCCAACGTGGAGCTGCTGGCCAGCCTCACCGCCAAATCCGCGATCGAGGCTCCGGAGCCGACCCCGGCCCGGGAGGAAAGCCAGCCGGAATCCGTCGACCCGGAAGTGCTGGAAATCTTCCTTGAGGAAGCCGGCGAGCTGCTCGACCAGGTCGAAAACCTGCTGGAAGACTGGCGCAAGGAACCGGGCAACACCCACTTCAACCGGGAACTGCAGCGAGCCCTGCACACGCTCAAGGGCGGTGCGCGTCTGGCGCAGCTGGTGGAGCTCGGCGACAAGGCTCACGCCTTCGAGACCCGACTGATCGACCTGGGCGGCAACCAGCCCGGCCCCGACAGCTGGTCGGCCATTACCCGGGATCACGACAGCCTCACCGACATGGTGGGCGAGATCCGCAAGCGCTACGAGGAAGCCGGCGCCGGTCCGGTGACCCTGCCCGCCGCCGAAGATACCGGCGAAGCGACACCCGCCAGCGACGATGAGCCGGCGCCGGAGGCGCCCACTCAGGCGCCAGCCGACCCCGAACAGCCGGCCCAGCCCCAGGCTTCGGCGCCCGTACCGGCCGCCAAGCCGGACAGCGCCAAGTCCGCGGACAAGGCCCGCAAGCCCAAACGCGATGCGGTGCGCAGCGCCCAGGAGACCATCCGCGTCAACGCCTCGCTGCTGGACGAGCTGGTCAACCTGGCCGGTGAAACCAGTATCACGCGCAGTCGCCTGGAACAGCAGTCGAGCGATTTCACCCACACGCTGGATGAAATGGCCGCCACCATCGAACGTCTGCGCGAGCAGCTGCGGCGCATGGACATCGAGACCGAGGCCCAGATCCTGTTCCGCACCGAGAAGGAACAGGGCCCCGACTACAGCGAGGACTTCGACCCGCTGGAGATGGACCGCTATTCCTCCATCCAGCAGCTGTCTCGGGCCCTGAGCGAGTCGGCCTCGGATTTGGCGGACCTGCGCGAGACCATGACCGATCGGACCCGCGACACGGACACCCTGCTGGTGCAGCAGTCACGCATCAACACCGAGCTGCAGGAAGGCCTGATGAAAACGCGGATGAACCCGTTCTCATCCATGGTGCCGCGCCTGCGCCGGATCGTTCGCCAGATCAGCGGCGAGCTGGGCAAGCACGTCGAATTCGATGTGCGCAACGCCGAAGGCGAAATGGACCGCAACATCCTGGAACGGATGGTGGCCCCGCTGGAGCACATGCTGCGGAACGCCGTCGACCACGGCATCGAAACGCCGGAGCAACGGCGCCAGGCGGGTAAGCCGGAAACGGGTGAAATCACCCTGTCCCTGACCCGCGAAGGCGGCGAGGTGGTGCTGCGGATGATGGACGACGGCGCCGGTATTCGTACCTCCGCAGTCCGCGAGAAAGCCATCAAGCAGGGCATGCTGCGGGCCGACGAGGATCTGTCCGACCGCGAAATCCTGCAGTTCATCCTGCAGCCGGGCTTCTCCACCGCCGCCCAGGTGACCCAGATTTCCGGCCGCGGCGTCGGCATGGACGTGGTTGCCAGCGAGATCAAGCAGCTCGGCGGCAGCCTGGACATCGACTCGGTGCTGGGCCAGGGCACGACCTTCACCGTACGCCTGCCGTTCACCGTCTCGGTCAACCGCGCGCTGATGGTGTCCACCGGCGAGGACTTCTACGCCATCCCGCTGAACACCATCGAAGGCATCGTGCGGGTCAGCACCTACGAGCTGGAGGAGTACTACAAGCCGGACGCGCCGCTCTACGAGTACGCCGGCCAGGAGTACCGCCTGCAGTACCTGGGCAGCCTGCTGCACAGCGAGCATCATCCCAAGCTGCAGGGTCAGGCCCTGCCGCTGCCGGTGATCCTGGTGCGGGGCGCCGAACAGCCCATGGCCCTGCAGGTGGACAGCCTGATGGGCAGCCGCGAGATCGTGGTCAAATCCCTCGGTCCGCAGTTCACCTCGGTGCGCGGGGTGTCCGGTGCCACCATCCTGGGTGACGGTAACGTGGTGGTGATCCTCGACCTGCCGGCGATGATCCGCTCCGACATCCTGTCCGAGCGTCAGCGTCTGGCGGATCTGGAAGCCGCCCAGGAACAGGCCCGCCGCGACGACCGCGAAACGCTGGTCATGGTGGTGGACGACTCGGTCACGGTGCGTAAGGTCACCTCGCGCCTGCTGGAACGGAACGGCATGGAAGTGCTGACAGCGAAGGACGGCCTGGACGCCGTCGCCCAGCTGCAGGATCACCGGCCGGACATCATTCTCCTGGACATCGAGATGCCACGGATGGACGGTTTCGAAGTGGCCAGCTTTATCCGCCACGACGACAACCTGCGGGATACGCCGATCTGCATGATCACGTCCCGGACCGGCCAGAAGCACCGCGAGCGGGCGCTGGCCATTGGCGTCAACGAATATCTGGGTAAACCGTTCCAGGAAACCCAGCTGCTCGAAACGATTGAGCGGCTTACCGGGAACAGTTGATGAACGCGGTGGGGTCGCTGCCGCGCGTGGCCATCGTCTCCGATAGCCCGCTGCAGCGTCGCCGACTGTTCGATGCGGTGGGCAAGTTCGGCCTGGAATCGCCGTTCTGCGGCGACCCGGAGCGCGTACTGGGCCTGGCTGCCTTGCCGGACGTCCAGCTCTGGCTGGTGACCCTGGAGGACGAAGCGGATCACCCGGCGCTGTTCGATGCCCTGCTGGAGAACACCGACGCGCCCATCCTGTTCGGGATGGATCCGGCGCCGACGCCCGGAAGCACAGACGCCTTCCGCTGGGAACGGCGCCTGATCGACAAACTGGAAAAGCAGCTCGGTCCACTGGAACAGACCGACAGCCAGGGGACGCTGGAAGCCCTGGCCCGGCCGCAGGAGCGGCCCGAACCGCAAAGCCGGCCGGCGTGGATTCCCGCCGACCGGACCGGCCAGGTGGCCGAGGAGGTGTGGATCCTGGGGGCCTCGCTGGGCGGACCGGCCGCGGTGAAAACCTTCCTGGATCACCTGCCGTCGGATTTGCCGGTCGGCTTTATCTACGCCCAGCACATCGACGGCAACTTCACCGATGTGCTGACCCGGGTGCTGGGTCGCCACGCCTCCTACACCCTGCGTCGGGCCGAGGCCGGCTATCGGGTGCGCAACGGCGATGTGGTGCTGTTGCCGGTGGAGAATGAATGGCACCTGGACGCGCGGGGCTGCCTGCAGGAAAAGGCCACGCCCTGGCCCGGCCCCTACGGCCCGTCGATCGACCAGGTGCTGCTGAACGTCTCGGACCATTACCGCGCCCGCTGCCATGCTATCCTGTTCTCCGGCATGGGCAACGACGGCGCCATCGCCGCCCCTCTGCTGCGGGCCTACGGCAGCCGCATCTGGGTGCAGAGCAGCGACAGCTGCGGCAACAGCTCCATGCCGGACTCGGTGGCGGCCACCGGCTGCACCAGCTTCGTCGGGGATCCGGCCCAGCTGGCGCGCAAACTGACACAAACCATTGAAGAGGATTGCCTGCTACGCGGCCGGCAATCCAGCGATTCCGCCTGAGGACAAGACCATGGCCGACAACTCCCAAGTCCTTCCCTGCGTACTGATCCCGGTCACGGATCGACAGCTGCTGCTGCCCAACGTGTCACTGGCCGAGATCGTCGATTACGCCGAGCCGGAAACCGTACAGGACGGCCCGGACTGGCTGGTGGGCTACCTGAGCTGGCGCGGCCTGCGCCTGCCGGTGATTTCCTACGACGCCGCCAACGGCGTGGCCGACGCCCGCCAGGAAAGTGGCCGCGGCCGCATTGCGGTGTTCAACACCATCAGCGACAGCCACGACGCTCTGCCTTTCCTGGCCATGGTGACCCAGGGGATTCCCAGCCAGACCAAGCTGGGCGCGAATCAGATCCAGCAGACCGAAGGCGACACCGGCCCGGCGGACCTGATGAAAGTCGATGTGGACGGCCACAGCGCCTACATTCCCAACCTGGAATACCTGGAGTCCCTGGCCCTGCAATCGTCAGCGGCCTGATCCGCGGTAACCGGCGACCTGTCCAGCCAGCCGTCGAGACGTTATAATATAACAACCACTGACTGGCTGGACCGATCATGACTCAGACGCCGCTGCCCTATCGACCGCACAATCACGACGCCTGCGTGGACCAGGCCCTGAGCGATGCCCAACGCATCTGCGACGCTGCCAACGCCCGGCTAACGCCGGTCCGGCAACGGGTGCTGGAACTGATCTGGCAATCCCACAAGCCGCTGGGCGCCTACGACCTGCTCGGCGCCCTCGCCCAGGATGGACACAACGCGGCACCGCCCACAGTCTACCGGGCGCTGGATTTTCTGCAGCAGCATGGCCTGGTGCACCGCATCGCCTCGCTCAACGCGTTTGTCGGCTGCACCCACGCCGGCCATCATCACACCGGTTTCTTCCTCATCTGCCGCGCCTGCCGCAACGTGCTGGAGCTGTCCGCACCGGCCATCGCCCAGTCGGTCTCAGAGGCCAGCCGCGAGGAAGGCTTCCAGGTGGAGGAAACCACGCTTGAGATCGCCGGGCTGTGCCCCGCCTGCCAGCCGGGGGCCGACAATGCCTGAAGCGCTGGTGCAGCTTGCCGGTGCCGGCGTGAGTCTGGGCGGGCGGAGCATCGTGGACAACGTGGAGCTGACCGTCAGCCGCGGCGACATCATCACGGTGATCGGCCCCAACGGCGCCGGCAAGACCACGCTGATCAAGTCGGTGCTGGGCCTGCAGCCGCTCAGCAGCGGCTCGATCCGCCGGGCCCCGGGACTGACCATCGGCTACGTACCGCAGCACATCCAGTTCCAGGCCACCCTACCGTTGACCGTGAAGCGCTTCCTGGCCCTGACCGGCGCCAGTCCCCGGGCGGGCCGCGAGGCCCTGGCCCGGACCGATGTGGCGCACCTGTACGACGCCTCCATCCATCACCTCTCCGGCGGCGAAATGCAGCGTCTGCTGATCGCCCGGGCGCTGGTGCGCGAACCCGACCTGCTGGTCCTCGACGAGCCCGCCCAGGGCGTCGACGTCAACGGCCAGGCGGAGCTGTACGAGCTGATCCGTCAGCTGCGCGATACCCTCGATTGCGGCGTGATCATGATCTCCCACGACCTGCACCTGGTGATGGCGGCCACCGACAAGGTGCTGTGCCTGAACCAGCACGTGTGCTGCAGCGGTTACCCGGAGCAGATTTCCAACGATCCGGCCTTCGTCGAGCTGTTCGGCCGCCACGTGGCGGACAGCGTCGCCATCTACCACCACCATCACAATCACGACCACGACCTGCACGGCGACGTGGTCGATCCCGGCCACAGTTCGGAGTGCCAGCACGACCATGCCGCTCATTGATTCCCTGCTCGACGATTTCTTCTGGCGAGCCATGATCGGTGGCCTGGGCGTGGCTCTGGTCGCCGGGCCGCTGGGCTGCTTCGTGGTCTGGCGCCGCATGGCCTACTTCGGCGACACCCTGGCCCACTCGGCCCTGCTGGGCGTCGCCCTGGGCACCCTGTTCCAGATCCAGCTGAGCCTCAGCATCGCGGTGGTGTGCGTGGGCCTCGCGCTGCTGCTGGTGATGCTCTCGCGCAACCGCAGTCTGGCCACCGATACCTTGCTGGGCATCCTCGCCCACAGCGCCCTGGCCATCGGCCTGGTGACCCTGAGCTTCATGCCCGATGTGCGCCTGGACCTGACCGGCTACCTGTTCGGCGACCTGCTGGCCATGACCCGCAACGACCTGGCCTGGATCTACGGCGGCGCCGCGCTGGTGCTGGCCCTGCTGGTCTGGCTCTGGCGCGGTCTGCTGATGAGTACCATCCACGAGGAGCTGGCCAAGGTGGAAGGCCTGCCGGTGGAATGGCTGCGCCTGGGCCTGATGCTGATGTTCTCGCTGGTGATCGCGGTGGCCATGAAGATCGTCGGTGTGCTGCTGATCACGGCCCTGCTGATCATTCCCGCCGCCACCGCCCGGCGCCTGGCCAGCAGCCCCGAACGCATGGTGTTCCTGGCCGTGGGCGTGGGCATGATCGCCGTCGCCGGCGGCCTGTCCCTGTCCTGGTTCTTCGACAGCCCCGCCGGGCCCTCGGTGGTGGTTTCCGCCTTCCTGCTGTTCCTGCTGGTCTACGGCCTGGTGCGCGAACAGCGACACGGTTGAGGCCGCGCCGGATGGGCGCGCGGCGGCGACACTGGACGGTCACCGGGTCTCCCGCCTAGAGTTAAAAGGTCGACGACAATCACGGCGTCTCCGCTTTCGGCCCGTCCCCCGGGACGGCCGGGAACTTTTGCCGCCGTGCCGACGTCAGGGAAGGACGTGTCGGCGACGGTTGCCGTGAAACCATGCCAACGGGCGAGGGAGAAAGCCTATGGATCGGCCTTCAGGCCGGAGCCGCTCAATCTGGCCTCCGGTCATTGTTCTGCTCATCGGGCTGCTAGGTACGGGCGCAGTGGATCATTGGGTCAGCAAGAGCCTGGACAAGCAGACCCGGGCGCTGATCGACGCCCACCACGCCCAGTTCACCGACCTGGTACAGCAGAGCATCAACATGCGCCTGCAGGCCCTGGATGTCCTGGCGCGTACACTGGCGGGCGCCGATCACCCCGATGACGTGTTCCAGCGCCAGGCCAGCGGTCTGCTGCGCCGGATGCCGGACATCGTCAACGTCGACCGCATCGTGCGGATTTCCGACGCCCAGCGCGAACTGGTGGAACAGCAGCTGTCGCAGCGTTCCGGGCAGTTCATCACCCTGGGGCAGTGGCAGGAGAGCGGCTCTGTCAGCACCGCCGCCCGGCAGGACCAGTACTGGGTGGTGATGCAGGCGGCCCAGCGCCAGGGCGTCGCAGCTAGCCTCGGCCTGGTGGCGCCGTCGGTCCCCCACTGGCGCCAGCCCATCGATACCGCGCTCAGCCACGACAAGGTATCCGCCACGGCCCAGACCCACCTCCGCCGCAATGGCACCAGCGAATTCGCCGTGCGTCTGTTCCGGTCGCTCGACGATGGCTCCCTGGTGAGCCTGGCCTTCTCCCCCGACCAGCTGCTGCGCGAAGCTCTGCCGGCGCGCATGAGCCCGGCACTGCAGGTGACGGTGTTCGATCTGGACCAACACCTGAAAAGCCCGCTGTTCGCCACGGACAGGCTGGAACAGCCGCGCATGGCCTGGGCGTTGCGCTCGGCCATCAGCCTGGCGGACCGGGAATGGATCCTCACCACCATTCCCGACAAGCATTTCATGAGCGCGCCGGCCGAACGCATCGGGCAGATCATCTGGCTGGTGGGTCTGGCGGCCAGTCTCCTGGCGGCGATCGTTATCTGGCTGTTGGCCCAGCGCCTGAACCGGGAACAGATCGCGCACGCCACCGCCCAGCGCCTGCTGGACGCGGAAAACCAGATGCTGGAAAACGCCCGCATCGAAAAAAGCGCCCTCAAAAATGCCCTGCAGGACAGCGAGCAGCGCAGCCGCGACCTGGTGGAAATCGCCGGCAGCACGACGGCGGAACTGGACGAACAGGGCCGTATCGGTTTCATCTCGGCCCAGGTGGTGGACCTGCTGGGCGTACCGCCCGCGCGCCTTCATAACCGGTCGCTGCGCGACCTGGTCGCCGCCAACGACCGCACCCGCTATGACCAGTGCCTGTCCGCCGCACGCACCGAGAAACGGGTGGAGCGGATCGACCTGAACCTGCATCTGGATGAGCAGTCACCGGTGCCCGCCACCCTGCGCATCAAGCCGGTGGTGGACACGCTCACCGGCTGCAGCGGTTTCCGCCTGTCGCTCCAGGCCCGCAGCGCCACCACCGTACCGGCCGACTGACCCCTCACGACCACCGGGGCGCCCACTATAATTGACGATGGGAGCCGTCGCAGAACGGCGGCTCCCCCGTCTGCTTGCAGCCGCAGAACCAGATCCACTCCTCGCGATCGGCCCGGAAGCGGACCGGTCGAAACCCGGTCCCCTTGTGTGAACCGTCGCAGAACGGCTGGCTCCCGCTCAGCCCGCACTGGCACCAGAAGTAGTCCTTTCCCTTCTCCACCAGCACGGCGCAGGGCGTGGTCCGGGCAACATGGGGTTTGTCCAACGCTGACATCAAGCACCTCCACACCAATGTGACGGCTTTCCCGGCCAGCCCAGTCGATGCATGAGCCGACCGAGGTTACGTCCTGCCTTCAGTATAGAGTGCGGCCACTCTTCACTTCATTGCATACGCCATCATATTCACATATTGTTATATGCATTAATTCACATAAGGTGACGCCGATGAACCAGCGCCGCGTGCTTTTCGTCTGCAACTCCAACAGCGCCCGCTCCCTGATGGCCGAGGCGGTTCTGCGGGATATCGCCCCGGACAGGTTCGAGGTCGCCAGTGCCGGCACCAGCCCGGAAGCGCCCCACCCCCTGGCCCTGCAGTGCCTCGAAGAGGCGAGACTGGCCACCAGCGCCCTGCACAGCAAGTCCATCGACTCGGTCAAGAACGAGCACTGGGACTACATCATCACCCTGTGCGACAAGGCCGCCCAGGAACCCCTGCCGCTGGATTCCGTGGGCCAGACCATCGCCTGGGACTTTCCCGACCCGGTCCCCGCCAACCGCCACGCCACCTTCGCCCTGGTGCTGAAAGACCTGCGCGAGCGCATCAAGCTGTTCGTGATGGTGCACCAGAAGGAAGTCCGGAGTTCGGAGCATTACCCGCCGGCGCCGGTTTTCAAGGCCCTCGGCGACGAGGGGCGCCTGGCCATCATGCTGCTGATCGCGCGCCACCGGGAGCTGTGCGTCTGCGAGTTGGTGGCGGCTCTGGATGCGTCGCAGCCCACCATCAGCCGCCAACTGGGGCAGCTGCGGGAACGTCACCTGCTGGTGGACGAGCGCCGCGGCCAGTGGGTCTATTACCGCTTGCACCCGGCTCTGCCGGACTGGCTGGTCACCGCCCTCGGGGAGACCGACGCCGCCAATCCGGCCCTGCTCGACACCGAGGAAGAGCGCCTGAGCAACATGCCCAATCGGCCGGAAAACTGCGCCTGACGCCGCCCCGGCCCCTGGGCGTACGCCTCGCTCTCCCAAGCCACAAGTCACAAGCCAATCAGCGAGAAAGCCATGAGCACAGTCACCTTCGGTATCAACGGTTTTGGACGCATCGGCCGGCTAGCCCTGCGCGCCGCCTTCGACTGGCCCGACATGCAATGCGTCGCCATCAACGACCCGGGCGCCGACGCCGCCACCCTCGCCCACCTGCTCAACTTCGACAGCGTGCACGGTCAGTGGCACCACAACGCCGAGGCCGATGGCGACGCCCTGCTGATCGACGGCCGCCGCATAGCCGTCAGCGGCAATACCGCCATCGCCGACAGCGGCTGGTCCGGCTGCGATCTGGTGATCGAAGCCAGCGGCCGCATGCGCCAGGTCGACCGGCTGCAGGCCTTCCTGGACCAGGGCGTGAAACGCGTGGTGGTCACCGCCCCGGTGAAGGAAGCCGGCGCCCGCAACATCGTCATGGGCGTCAACGACGACACCTTCGACCCGGCCACTGACCGCATCGTCACTGCCGCGTCCTGCACCACCAACTGCCTGGCGCCGGTGGTCAAGGTGATCCACGAACGGCTGGGCATCCGCCACGGCTCGATCACCACCATCCACAGCCTGACCAACACCCAGACCATCGTCGACGCACCTCACAAGGACCTGCGCCGGGCCCGGGCCTGCGGCAGCTCGCTGATTCCCACCAGCACCGGTTCGGCCACCGCCATCATCGAGATTTTCCCGGAACTGAAAGGCCGCCTCGATGGCCACGCGGTGCGGGTGCCGCTGACCAACGCCTCGCTGACCGACTGCGTGTTCGAGGTGGAGCAGGCCACCGACGCGGACGCGGTCAACGCCATGCTGCGCGACGCCGCCGAGGACGAGCTGAACGGCATCCTCGGCTATGAGGAGCGACCACTGGTGTCCATCGACTACCGCACCGACCCTCGCTCGGCAATCGTCGACGCGCCCATGACCCGGGTGATCAACGGCACCCAGGTGAAAATCTACGCCTGGTACGACAACGAATGGGGTTACGCCAACCGCACCATGGAACTGGCGCGCAAGGTGGGAGAGGCCTAGTGTCCCCGGCCATTCGCCAGTACCTGATCATCACCGGCAACTACTGGGCCTTTACCCTCACCGACGGCGCCCTGCGCATGCTGGTGGTGCTGCATTTCCACGAGTTGGGCTACTCGCCGCTGGAGATCGCCCTGCTGTTCCTGTTCTACGAGTTCTTCGGCGTGGTGACCAACCTGGTGGGCGGCTACCTGGGCGCGCGCCTGGGCCTGAACCGCACCATGAACATTGGCCTGTTCCTGCAGATCCTGGCGCTGGGCCTGCTGGCGGTGCCGGCGGCGATGCTCAGCGTGCCCTGGGTGATGGCGGCGCAGGCCCTGTCCGGCATCGCCAAGGACCTGAACAAGATGTCCGCCAAAAGCGGCATCAAGCTGCTGGTCCCCGATACCGAACAAGGCAAGCTGTATCGCTGGGTGGCCCTGCTGACCGGCTCCAAGAACACCCTCAAGGGGGTCGGGTTCTTTCTCGGCGGTGCCCTGCTGATGCTGGCCGGCTTCCGCGGCGCGGTGGTCCTGATGGCGTCGGTGCTGGCGCTGGTGTGGCTGGCCAGCCTCGTGCTGCTGGGCCGGGACCTGGGTCGAAGCAAGGCGAAACCCAAGTTCACCGACATGCTCTCCAAGAGCCGGGCCATCAACGCCCTGTCGGCGGCGCGACTGTGCCTGTTCGGCGCTCGCGACGTGTGGTTCGTGGTGGCCCTGCCGGTGTACCTGCACACCGCGTTTGGCTGGGATTTCTGGAAAGTGGGCGGCTTCCTGGCCCTATGGGTGATCGGCTACGGCGTGGTGCAGACCCTGGCGCCGCGCCTGACCGGGCGCGACCGCGCGGTGCCGCCCGGTCGATCCGCCGCAATGGCCTGGGCCGGCGTGCTGGCCCTGATGCCCGCGGCCATCGCCATCGGCCTCGACCAGGGCCTGCCGGCACGGCCGGTCCTGCTCGGTGGGCTGCTGCTGTTCGGCGTGCTGTTCGCGCTGAACTCCTCGCTGCACAGCTACCTGATCGTGCGTTTTGCCCGCAGCGACGGGGTGTCGCTGGATGTGGGGTTCTACTACATGTCCAACGCCGCCGGACGACTGCTGGGCACGCTGCTGTCCGGCTGGGTGTTCCAGAGTTACGGCCTGGTCGCCTGCCTGTGGATCTCCTGCGCGCTGGTGGTGGCCGCCGCCTTGCTCACCCGCGCCCTGCCCGAACCGGAACCGGTTGCGGCCAACGCGTCATAGACTCAGAGCGGCTGCACCACCTCGGCGATGCGGCCGCTGTCCACCAGGTCCAGGAAGGCATCGCCCAGCCGGTCGCTTTCGGCCACGGCGCCGCGCCAGGCTTTCTCGCGGGCGTCATCCCGGCCCAGGTAGCGCTCGAAGTCCTTGCGGTCCGGCAGCTTGCCGTCTGGCAGGCTCTCCAGGTATGGCTTCGACGGGGCCACCAGCACCACATCCTGCAAACGGGTGCCGTCGCCGCGGCGCCAGGGCAGCGACTTGTCGAACCAGCCTGGCACCACGCGGTCGGTGAAGTGGGGATAAAGCACCACACCGGGCTGCTCGTAGGGCAGGTCCAGGTGGTAATCGAGCAGCCCGCCGTCGCGGTAGACGCCGTCCGGGGCGCCGGCGATGCCGGGCACCCCGTCCATCACCATGGGAATCGACGCCGACGCCAGCAGCGCCGCCATCAGATTGTCGCGGGTGAGGGAAACCTGGTGGCTCTGGAAGTCGATCAGGTCGCCGAGCGGCGCCCGCTCACGCGGGTCGTGCAGGATGCCCCGCTCCATGAACCGGCCCAGATGGCGACGGCTGACCATGTTGGCGCTGATAGCCGTCATCAGCCCCAGCGCCAGGCGGCCGCGGGTGTTGTGTTCCAGCATCCCGCGGCTGCGGACCACGACGATGTTGAGGCGATAGTCCGGGTGATTGAGGATGGCGTCCTCACGACCCGCCAGCAGCTCCTCCAGGAAAACCACGCAGCGCCGGGTCACTTCGGCGGTGCTGACGCCCTTGGGAAAACGCTGGGTGGTGTACAGCTCCGCCAGCCGGGCCAGTTGCGACACCGGATCGCCCGAAGCCACGGCGGCAAAGCGCCAACTGCCGATCGACGCCCCGATCAGCGAGCGCACCTGCGGCGCCCGCGGCAACCATTCACCGAACACCGCCTTGTCCAGGCCACTGATCCCAAGCGCTTTCGGGCCACCGGCCGCTCCCGGAACCACGTGCACGTCCGCCGGGCTCAGGCCCTGTTCGCGAATACGGGCGTAGGCACGGCGACCGGCGCGGATGGTGAGAAGCGAAGAGTCTGGAGTGGCGGTGGACATGGCAGTTTCCTGTACGGCACAGACGATGTGAGCGCGAGTGTATGCAATATCCGCCCGGGCAACCAGCCCGTCATTGGCCACGGGCAACACCGGCAGCGGCCTGATCCGGCGACGCCCCTGGGTTATACTGCGGCGGAATCCGACACAGGTCTCCGGCATGGCCCGCGCGAATCACGGCGAAGCGACCCGCAACAAGATCCTCATCACCGCTCTGGCACTCTACGCCCGCCATGGGCTGGACGGGGTATCGCTGCGCACCATCAGCGCGGAATCCGGCACCCGCAACTCGGCGGCCGCGCACTATCATTTCGGCAGTCGGCTGGGGCTGCTGGAAGCCGTCGTCACGCACATCACTGATCATACACGGCCGCAGTTCGAGACCGGTTTTACGGCCATCGAAGCGGCCCCGGCGCCGTCCCTGCGGGACGTGGTCAAGGCCATGACGGCTCCCTACCTGGCGCTGACCCTGACCCCGGACTGGGGCCCGGCCGCGCTGCGTTTCATGGCCCACCTGCACGCCGACAACACGCCGGAGATTGCCCAGTTGCTGAACCGTCACTTCCGGCCGGACATTGAGCGCATCGAGGCCCAACTGTGCCGCTCCCTGCCGGACGTTCCCCGGGACGTGCTGCGCATCCGCCTGGCGTTCACGGTGGTCAGCCTGATTCACGGGGCGGCGGAAATCGACCTGCTGTCGAATACGCCGTTCGGCAACATCCGCCCCGACGACCACACCCTGTTCACCTATTTCGTCGATTTCATCGAAGGTGGCCTGGCCGCGCGCCCGGCACCTCACTGAAACGATCCGGCGACTTTCCCTCCACCGGATCCGTGCTATAACTGGGCATTAACGAGTCGTGCACGATGGAATCCAACCCGCGCCGGAATCCGCGGGCTGCAGGAGCGCAGAGTGGGCATGCAGTACTTGACCGGGGTAACCCAGACCAACCCGACAGACACCATCCTCGGCTACCGGCGCCAGATCATCTACCACCTGCATTTCTGGTCCCTGGTCGCCCTGGCGCCGCTGACGCTGGTGCAATGGGAAGCGGGCAACCCCCTGCTGGCGGTCATGCTGGGGCTGTTCTGCCTGGGTCTGGTGATTGTCATCCTGCTGCTGCGCCTGCGCGACCGCTACCTGTTCCACGGCCGTCTGTTCGCTGTGTTCGCGGTGGCCTGCTGTATTTACTCGACGCTGATCAACGACCACAACGGGCTCTACTGGGCCTACCCGGCCATCGCCGCCATATTTTTCCTGCTGCCCATGCGCGATGCGCTGCTGACGGTGTGCGTGCTCGTCACCAGCCTGTCCGCCATCGCCCTGCAACAGTTCCCCAGCACCGAGTTCTGGCGCATCACCTGTTCACTGGCCCTGACCGGCACGTTCACCGCGGTCTTCGCCTGGCTGGTGGGCCGCATGCAGCTGGAACTGACCAACCTGGCCACCACCGATCCCCTGACCGGCTGCCTCAACCGCAGCCAGATGGCGCAGATGCTGAACGGTCAGATCCAGATGCGGGAGCGGTACGAGCGGGTGGCCAGCCTGATCCTGATCGATCTGGACCACTTCAAGCACATTAACGACCGCTGGGGCCACGCCGTCGGCGACCAGGTGCTCAAGGAGGCAGCGGAGCGCCTGCGCCGGCGTCTGCGGGAAACCGATTACCTGTTCCGCATTGGCGGCGAGGAGTTCCTGATCGTGCTGCCGGAGACCCGTCAGAAAGCCGCGGAAGAGCTGGCCCGCCAGCTGCTGACCACGATCAGCTACGCGCCTTTCGGCAACGGCGTCCAGACCACCGCAAGCGCCGGCGTGACCGAGGTGATACAGGGGGAAACCTGGTCCACCTGGCTCAATCGGGCGGACCAGGCGCTCTACAGCGCCAAGGATGCGGGCCGCAACCGGAGCATCACCCTGCGCGGATCACCGCGGGAAGGTAGCGCCGGAGCAAACTCGGCGCAGCTGGCCGGCAACGACTGAACCACAGCGCCCTGCAGCCAAAGCACCGTTACAGACGGGCGTGAAAGTCCCGCACCGCCTCGAACACCTGTACCGGATTCTCGAAGTGGGGGTAATGCCCGACGCCTTCCAGGGCGACGACATCCGGCCGCGGCACCAGTTGGCGATAGCGGTCCGCCATGGCCAGACCCGACACCGGGTCATCGGTTCCGGAAATCAGCCGCAGCGGCTGTTTCGCCTGCTGCAACGCATTGACCCAGCGGTTGCGGTGACAACGACGCTCATCCATGTAATGGATCAGCCGGTGCAGGATGCCGCGACCGTTGTTGTACTCCAGCAGCTGCCAGAAGCAGGCCAGCTCCCGACGCGTGGGCTGGGTATGGTGGCCGAACAACCGCGAGAAGTTGTAGTCGAACATACGGCGCGTCAGGCCCCGGCTGATCAGACTGCCCATCCGGCCGCACAGCAGCTTCTGGATGAGCAGCGGCTGGTGCACTTCCGGAAACAGTGCGCCGTTGAGGAAACAGGCGCTGCGAATACGGAACGGCAGGCCACCTTCCTGGTCCCGCGCCAGCAGTTCCTGGGCGACGCTGTTGCCGTAGTCGTGGGCCAGCAGGTGAACCGAGTCGACGCCCAGCGCCTCCAGCCAGCCCTCATGCAGGTCCGCCTGATCGACGATGCTGTAAGGGTAGTCCGGGGGCTTGTCGGAGAAGCCGAACCCCAGCATATCCGCCACCAGCACCCGGTGTGACGCGCACAGGGGCGACCAGACCCGGTTCCAGTCCCAGGAGGCTGTCGGAAAACCATGCAGCAGCAAAAGGGTCTCGCCCTGACCCTCCATGCGACTGAAGATGGCATGTTCACCGTAGGCAAACCATTTGCCGCCCTGCTGCCAGCGCCTGACGGGGATTCCCGCCGCCCTGCCGGCGGATGGCATGCCCAGGGAAACCATACGTTCCATATGTCCCATTCCGTCCAGAGTGCCTGTTTATTGTCCAGAATTTACGTTTTCGGTCGCATCTGTAAAGCGAACTTTACACCCGGGCATCCGACGTACTGCGACCGCGCCCATTATTCCCCAGCCTAGACCATCCCGGCGCCGGAAGGCACGGCAAGTCAGGTCGTTACGTCCCGCTTGTGAGCGGCGTCCGCCACAGTGGCGCGTGGTACGGAACCTGCATCGTCTGACAGGGAGGCTTTTGGAGACCGACCGGACTCCGGGAACCTGCCATCGATGAAAACAGTGGTTGAAAAACGGACGATCCCCCACAGTCATTAATCAAGGGGGATCGGGTGTAAACAGGGTCGTTGAGAAGTCGTGTGAGGTCCTGCCATGTGTATCACCGAATCAATCGAGCCAGACGAACGGGACAGCGAAAAACTGAACCGCCTGTACCATCTCAAACAACAGCAACTCAGACGCGCCGGTGGTGGCCACCGACGGGACAGTCTCCTGTGTCAGGTGCTCGCCGCCGAAGCCGATGCCATCAGCACCGCTCTTCATCGCCGGCATCCCGAATCGGGCTGAGCGGACACAGGTCATCGGACGGGCCGCCCGGGATTTGGGATTTGGGCAGAAAATGCCTTAGTCTTCGGAAAAACCGCCCCGGGCGCGCCACGCTCACGGTCGGGTCTCATCCACCCGGCGCCGGCGGACGTAGAGTCCGGGGCAGGAAGACGTTCACGCCCAGAGACGAGCCGCATGACCGACAAGACCGAGACGATTGCCCAGCACTACCAGCAGATCATGGAGCAGTTGGGTGAGGACACCAGCCGCGAGGGGCTGGCGAAAACCCCGGAGCGGGCCGCCAAGGCCATGGCCTTTCTCACCCGGGGCTACGAGCAGGACCTGGAGAGCGTGGTCAACGGCGCCACCTTCGAATCCGATATGGACGAGATGGTGGTGGTCCAGGACATCGAGCTCTACAGCCTGTGCGAACACCATCTGCTGCCGTTCATCGGCAAGTGCCACATCGCCTACATTCCCCAGGGCCGTGTGCTGGGGCTGTCCAAGCTGGCGCGCATCGTCGATATGTACGCGCGGCGCTTCCAGATCCAGGAAAACCTGACCCGCCAGATCGCCGAAGCCATCGAGCAGGTCACCGGTGCCCAGGGCGTCGGCGTGGTCATCGAGGCGCAGCATATGTGCATGATGATGCGGGGTGTGGAGAAACAGAATTCCGTGATGAAAACGTCGGTCATGCTGGGCAGTTTCCGCAAGTCCCAGGCCACGCGGACCGAATTCCTGCAACTGATCAGCCACCGTTCCGGATAACGCCATGACTCTACCCGCTGCCGTCGTCACCGGTGCCGGCCGCCGCCTCGGCTTCGAGCTTAGCAAGGCGCTGCTGGCCCGCGATTACCAGGTCTTCGCCCTTTACCGCACCGCCACCGATGAGCTGGAAAAGCTGCGTGAGGCGGGCGCCACCCTGATCCAGGTGGACCTGTCCGATAACCACAGCCTGTCCCAGGCGATCGACCGAATCCGGCGCACCAGCCACCTGAAAGTGCTGATCAACAACGCCTCGGAATTCGAGCCCAACCCGGACGATCGTGATGACCTGGCGCAGCTGTCCGAGCGCTTGTTCCGCACCAACACCATCGCCCCCATGCTGTTGATCGAGGGGCTGGCGGACACCCTGGCCAAGGCCGGCCGCGGACACGGCTGGCTGCCGGTGATCATCAACATCACCGACATTTTCGCCGAGAAACCCAACCCGCAGTACGCCGCCTACTGCGCCACCAAGGCGGCTCTGGCCAACCTGACCCTGAGCTACGCCCAGTCGCTGGCGCCGGAGGTGCGGGTCAACGCCATCATGCCCGGGCCGATCCGCTTCCTGCCGCGACATACGGACGCGGAGAAGGCCACGGTCATGTCGGAAACGCTACTGGCCCGGGAAGGCGGTTTCGAAAGTGTGGTCAAGCAGGCCCTGGCGCTGATCGACAACGATTTCATGACCGGTGCCATGATCCCAGTGGACGGTGGCCGTCGCCTCGCCTAGCCGGCCATCCCCCAGCGCCACCCGGCGTACCTCGTCGGGCCTGACCC
Organism: Marinobacter bohaiensis; assembly: GCF_003258515.1. NCBI lineage: Bacteria > Pseudomonadati > Pseudomonadota > Gammaproteobacteria > Pseudomonadales > Marinobacteraceae > Marinobacter > Marinobacter bohaiensis. Next base: position 22,567 of record NZ_QGEH01000008.1, on the reverse strand, counting down.
GGCCTTCCAGCAGGCGGCGGAAATAATCCTCCTCCACCGCGTCGCCGGTGAGTGGGCCGTGCTCGGACACCTCCAAAATATCGATGTCGATGGGGCGGTCCTTGCGGCTGGAATCGGGGTCGCTGCGGTCGCGCCCCAGTTCCGCCTCGATGCGGTTAAACCAGGCCTTGAGCGCGGCGACCGGTAGCGGCGACTGCAGTACCACCAGCGCATTGAGGAAATCCCGCTCGGTATCGATGCCCTGGGGCCGGGTGACGACGACCGGGCTGACCCGCAGCCGCCCCAACCGCCGCACCAGACTGTCCAGCGCCCGCGGCAGGTTATTCACCGGGTCGATGTTGCTTCCCAGACCGCACAGGTACCACATACCTAGCTCACACCTCTCAACATGCTGAAGCCTCTTGATACGCTCGCCGCGGCTGAGCCGATTGCCGCGCTCACAGCTCGAACACCTGGCCCTGACGCGCAAAGCCGGCAAATTCGCCGGCCACCGCCGCTTCGAAGTCGGCGAAATGGTCCTCGTAACTCATCAGGTACATCCGCTGGCGCACCTCGGCGGGATAGGTTTCGCGCAGTTCGCTGAGGCTGGCATGCACCGGGTTCCAGTCCGCCAGGGTGCAGTCGTGCAGGATCACCGCCGGATCCCGCCGCGCCACTTCCGCGGGAATCGGCCGGGTGTCGCCGCTGAACAGCAGGCCGTCGTTGATGCACAGACCGTAGGACGGCTTGTTGGGGGTATGGGCGTTCTGGAAATATTCCAGCGCCACGCCCTCGAATTCGAAACCGCCGTCGTCCAGGTGCACCACCTCGAAATAGTCGTCCAGGGTCGCCGGCCCTTCGCCGACGGTTCCCATCACGCCCTTGAGGGTCTGCTCCCAGAGTTCGTCGTAGACCCCTGGCGGCAGGAACAGGCGTGGCCGGAAACCGTAGCGGAAGCGGCATTCGATGGCCATGCGCTCCAGCCCGAAGCAGTGATCGGCGTGGACGTGGGTGATGAAAACACCGGCAATGTCCCCGAAATCCAGGGACAGGTCCCGCAGCGCGTACTTGATGGTGTAGCCGGCATCGATCAGCAATCGCTGCTCGCCGACCGTCACCAGGGCGTTGTTGTTCCAGTGGGCCATGGCTTCCGAGTGGCCCACGCCGGTCATGGTCAGGGTGGCCATGCTGTCTGTTCGCTCCTGCCGGTTTCGGGGAAGACTTGTCCGGGCCGCTGAATCTGGTCCAGAATCGGCCAGAGCCAACTTTACCCGTCCGGCCCGGGTGCGGCCAGCCCGCGCCATGGCCCGATCCATGAAACCGAACGGCCTGGAATCATTATGACCCGTCCCGAGCAGATCCGCCGGATCCTGGAAAGTGTGCGCACCATCGCCCTGGTGGGCGCTTCGGAGAAACCCCACCGCGACAGCCACGCGGTCATGGCCTACCTGCAGGGACGCGGCTACCGGGTGATACCGGTCAACCCGCGCCTGGCCGGCGGCACCCTGCTGGGCGAGACCGTCTACCCCAACATCAGCGCCATCCCCGAGCCGGTGGACATGGTCGACCTGTTCCTGGCCAGTCACCGGGTCGGCGCGGTGGTGGACGAAGCCCTGCGCAAACCCGGCGTGCGCGTGATCTGGATGCAGATCGGTGTCATCGATGAGGACGCCGCCCAACGCGCCGAAGACGCCGGCCTGGAAGTGGTGATGGATCGCTGCCCCAAGCAGGAAATTCCCCGCCTGGGCGTGGCGCTGGCCACCTCCTGATAGCCGGCCGGCGCCGGGTGTCGCGTTTCTTTACAACCCGTCCCAATGCGTCTTAAGGCGATGTCTCAAGTTCGCCCGACAAATCCACCCCGTTTTGACGAGTTTTCACAAAACGGTCTTTTTCTTGCGCCACATTAAATAAGAGGTACCGAACAGGACATGGGCTTCAAACGCCCACCGCATGAACCAAGACGCCAGCACGCCGGCAACCGGTCACCGTGACCGCCCGGCGCGCCGCCCCGGGAGGTGCAGGATGGTCGATCACCTGGTTTCGTTCGCAAAGATTGCCGCCGTGACGGCGCTGTTCATCCTCGCTTCGGCGTACGCCGGCAGCCCGGGGCTGGGTTTCTAGCAGCCTCCGTCGCAGCCTGACTGACCCGCCACCCGCGGTCACGGGCCCCGCTTGAATTCTCACCGCCGCTCGGCAAAAATCGGCGTGTGGCGAGACGCCCTGCTGTCCGCCCCAACCGCACCGCCGGTCAGCCCTGCCCAACCCGGAACCAACACCCCGGACCGTAGTGCATTCCCCCGCCGGCACGCCCATCGACCCAAGGAACGCCGTGACCTACTTCGATAACCTGCTGTTCTCGCTGTCCGTCACCGCGCCGATATTCCTCGTCATGGCCGCCGGCTGGCTGCTGCGCCGCCTGCGCTGGATCGACGACCACTTTGTCGAGACCGGCTCCAGGCTGGTCTACAGCCTTGCCCTGCCGGCCCTGATCATTACCAGCCTGGTCAAGGTGGACCTGGGGGAAATGGTGCATCCGCGCCACGTCGGCTATGGGGTGGTCGCCTCTCTCGCCAGCTTCCTGGTGCTGTGGCTGATCAGTGCCTACTGGCCCGGGCCGGGACGCGATCGCGGCGTCTTCGTGCAGGGGGCCTTTCGCGGCAACCTCGGCATCATCGGCGTCGCCGTCTGCGCCAGTCTCTACGGCAGTACCGGCCTGGCCATCGGTTCCGTGCTGCTGGCCGGTATCACGCTGACCTACAACATCCTGTCGGTCTATGCCCTGAGCGCCTCCGGCAGCAGCCGGCTGTCGATGTCGGCGCTGGTCAAGGGCATGCTGCGCAACCCACTGATCATCAGCATCCTGATCGGCCTGCTGCTGGCGGGATTGAAAGTGCCCGTACCGGACCTGATCCTGACCAGCGCTGCCTACTTCGGCCAGATGACCCTGCCGCTGGCCCTATTGTGCGTGGGCGCCACGCTCAGCCTCGATGCACTGCGCCACGGCTCAGCCCTGGCTTTTACCGCCACCGCCATCAAACTGGTGGCCATTCCCCTGCTGCTCACCCTCGGCGCCATCCAGTTCGATTTCTCGCCGCTGGAGCTGGGCACCCTGTTCGCCATGTTCGCGGCCCCCACCGCCACCGTCAGCTACGTGATGGCCCGCAGCCTGGGCGGCAACCATCAACTGGCCGCCAGCATCATCGCCATGACGACCCTGTTCGCCCCCGTCTCCCTGAGCGTCGGCATTTACGTGATGCGCAGCCTGGGCCTGATCTAGGCCGTCCCTGACCTCACCCATGACGGCCGCGGCAAAAGTGAGCGGCGCGCCATGTTTTTTTGGCACCAATTGCAAATACTTGTAAATTCCAATGAAGTCTCGCGGCGACTTGCCGACAATCCAACAAGTACCCCCCATTCATCCCGGGACGGCTCGCCATTCATCCCAGGACCCATAGGAACGCCATGTCCAACCAGTCTTACCGCAGCGCCCGGCGTTTCCGACGGATGATCGGCAGCCCCTTCCTGGCCCTGGCTCTGCTGGCGATCTTCGTCGTGCTGGCGGTGGTGATCTGGCAGGGCAGCGAGCGCCAGGTCCAGAACCAGGTCGCCTTGACCGTGGACGCCGAAGCCCAGGCGCTGGTGCGCGAGCTGGAGGCGGACTTCCGCAGCCACGTCCAGGCGCTGGATCGAATGGCCCGGCGCCGCGCCACCACCCCCGACATGCCTGAAACCATCTGGCGGGCCGACGCGGAACGCTACCTGCGGGACTTCGGACACTACCAGGCCATCGAGTGGATAGGACCGGACCGGCGCATCCGCTGGGTCGCCCCCATGGCGGGGAACAGGCAGGTGGTGGGCTTCAACGTCGCCTTCAACGAAGAGCGACGACAAAGCCTGCTCGACGCCACCCGCCAGCGGCGCATCGACTATTCCGGCATCATTGAACTGCGCCAGGGCGGCACCGGCCTGGTGATCTACGCGCCCATCGTCACCGCCGACGGCACCGACCTGGGCTTCATCGCCGGCGTGTTCCGTATGGATGGGCTGCTTGAGGCCCTGATCACGCCGCGCATCCGCGAGCATTTCCGGGTCGATGTGGAAGAGCGCGGTGTTATCCGCTATCCCGTACTGCCCGAGGGCGCCGTCAATACGTCGATCACGCGTCGGGTACCACTGTCGATTCCGGGACTCGACTGGAGCCTGCGCGTCTCCCCCACCCACGCCTGGGTGGAGCGACACGAGGGGCGCTGGCCCTGGCTGGCGCTGATCGCCATCGCTGCGCTGGGCATCCTGATCAGCCTGCTGGTGTGGCTCAGCCAGATGCTGTTGCGCCGGAATGCCGCGCTGGAATCCACACAACAGGCCCTGCGCGAGGAAATCCGCGAGCGCGAGTCGGTGCAACAGGACCTGGCCCGCATCGAATCCACCGACGCCCTGACCGGCCTGGCCAACCGGCGCTTCTTCATGGAAGACCTGGACCACACGCTGGCCATCGCCGACCGACAGTACCGCCAGGTGGCGCTGATCCTGCTGGACCTGGACCGCTTCCAAGTGCTCAACGACACCCTGGGCCACCAGTTCGGTGACGAGTTGCTGATCCGCGTGGCGGACCGGCTCAACCGCCTCAGCAGCGAGCGCGTGCTGGTGGCCTACTCCAGCGGCGACGAATTCATGCTCTGCCAGCAGCAGATCGACGACATCGACGACGTCATCGCCCTGCTGGGGCAGGTCAAACAGTGTTTTGTCGAGCCGTTCGAGATCCAGAACCAGGACCACGCCATTACCGCCACCATGGGCGTGGCCATCTATCCCCAGAGCGGGCTGGACGCCGACCTGCTGCTGCGCAACGCCGATGTGGCTCTGTACCAGGCCAAGGCCAGCGGGCGCAATCACTACCAGTTCTACACCGAAGGCATGCACGCCAAGGAGGTGCAGCGGCTGGAGCTGGACAAGGACCTCAACCGCGCCCTGAGCGAAAACCAGTTTGTTCTCCACTTCCAGCCCCAACTGGACCTGTCCACCCAGCAGGTCGGCAGCGTCGAGGCGCTGGTGCGCTGGCAGCATCCCACCCGCGGCCTGCTGCCACCGTCCGACTTCATCCCGCTGGCCGAGGAAAGCGGGCGCATCGCCGATATCGGGCGTTGGGTGGCCATGGCCGCGTGCCAGCAGCTTGCCGCCTGGCGCGACGGCCCCCTTTCGCACCTGCGCATCGCCATCAACCTGTCCGGTCGCGAGCTGGAGGACAGTCACCTAGTGGAAAACATCGAGCGGATGCTGCGCCAGTACCAGATCCGCCCGGAACGGCTGGAAGTGGAGCTGACCGAGGAAATCTTCATCGAGAATCTCGATCACAACCTGGACCAGCTCAAGCGCCTCAGCGGGCTGGGCATCCACCTGGCCATCGACGATTTCGGCACCGGCTATTCGTCACTGGCCTACCTGCGGAATTTCCCGGTGGACCTGCTGAAGATCGACCGCGCGTTCATCACCCGCGTGACCGAGCGCTACGACGACGCCATCATCACCCGCGCCGTCATCAACCTGGCCCACAACCTGGGCATTCAGGTGGCAGCCGAAGGCATCGAGACGCAGGAACAGCTGGCGTTTCTGTCTTCGCACCGCTGCGACCTGGCCCAGGGCTACTTCATCGGCCGCCCCATGCCGGCGACGCAGTTGGAGAGTTTCCTCGCCGACCGCACCGGAATGGCCACCCAATTCCACCAGTGAACGGGTCCGGGCAGTGGTTCGTAAACCACGGTAGAATGAGCCCAAACCCGATTTTCGCCGGAGCCCCATGGATACACCGACGCCGACCTACCTGACACCGGAACAGGATCAGCGCATCCGCCGCTGGGAACGCTGGAACCGTCGCTACTTCATCTTCGCCTTCATCACCCTGATCGTGCTGCTGGTGTTCAGCAGCCAGCTCGGTGTGTCCAGCGGCGATGAGTGGGGCGCCCTGGGCCCGCTGCTGGCCGCGTTTATTGCGCCGATCATCGTGATGCAGTTGCGCCTGAGCTGCCCCGCCTGCGGCGAACGCATCGGCTGGCAGGCCAAGTTGCAGGCGCCGGATCAGTGCCGCCATTGCCAGACCTTCCTGCGGGCGCGCCAGTCACACTGACCCCTCGGATTTTCCTTGACCTTTGAGTGGCTCACAGGTTCTAAACTGTGTCCAGATACTCACGAAGGGGTCATCCCGATGAAGGTCAGCGAAGTGGCCCGCGCCGCCGGCGTGAATCCCGACACGGTGCGTTACTACACCCGTGAAGGCTTGCTGCAGCCGTCGCGCAATCCGGACAACGGCTACCACGTCTACTCCAGCGACGACCTGCAGCGGCTGCGTTTCGCCCGCAAGGCGCGCCAGCTGGGCTTCGCCCTGGGCGAGATCCAGTCCATCCTGGGTCAGGCGGACGAGCACCACTCCCCCTGCCCCATGGTGCGCGACATCTTCGAGCAGCGGCTGCGCGACGTAGAAGCGCGACTGGCCGAACTCGAAGCCCTGCGCGATCGCATGCGCGACGCCATGACCGCCTGGCAGAGCATGCCCGACGGTACCCCCGACGGCCACACCATCTGCCGCCTGATCGAGCATTGGGACGACGCCGACGCGCATCCTGCAAACAAGGGAGGTCTCGCATGAACACCGCCACCCCGCAACCGGTTCAACTCGCCATCGAAGGCGCCTCTTGCCAGGGCTGCGTGCGCAAGATCCGACAGGCCCTGGAGGCGCTGGTCGAGGACCCGGAACAGGTGATCGTCGATCTGGAACAGCAGCGCGTTACGCTGCCCGCCGGCACCGATCCCGACAGCGCCGCCCAACGGGTCAGCGACGCCGGTTATCCGGCCCGGCCAATCGACGCCGGGGCACCGGCCATCCTGGCTATCCAGGGCGCCTCGTGCCAGGGCTGCGTCAACAAGATCCGGGACGCCCTGGCGCCGCTGGTGGACGACCCCGATACGGTGACCGTCGACCTGGAGCGGCAGACCGTCACCCTGCCCGCCGGCATCGATCTGGATCAGGCCGCCGCCCGCGTCAGCGAGGCGGGCTACCCGGCACAACGCTTGGCCGCCGATCCCCCGCCACACCCGGGCGATGACGCCGGCGCAAGCTGCGAGATGCCCCCCGAATCCGGGGCGGAGACCGACCGCCACGCGGATCACTCGTCTGCGGCCGGACGCGACGTGCACCTGTCCATCACCGGCGCCACCTGCGCTTCCTGCGTGCGCACCATCGAAACCGCCATGCAGCGGGTGCCCGGAGTCACCGACGCCCGCATGAACCTGGCCGACCTGACCGCCACCGCCCACGGTTCGGCCTCACCCGATGCGCTGGTCCAAGCCATCAGCAGCGCTGGCTACGGCGCCGCGGAAATCCAGGACCCGGACCGCGCCGACGAAGAGAAAGAGGCCGCGGATCGCCGCGAATACCGGAATCTGCTGATCAAGATGGTGGTCGGCCTGGGTCTGGGGGTACCGCTGATGGCCTGGGGCCTGTTCGGTGGCACCATGACGGTCACCGACGCCAACCAGCCCGCGTGGCTGGCGGTCGGCGCCGCTACCCTGGCCGTTCTCGTACTCGCCGGCGGGCATTATTTCACCGGCGCCTGGAAAGCGTTCCGCCACCATAACGCCAACATGGACACCCTGATCGCCCTGGGCACCGGGACCGCCTGGCTCTACTCCATGGCGGTGGTGCTGGTGCCCGAGCTGCTGCCGGCGGCGGCGCGCCACGTCTACTTCGAGGCCTCGGCCATGATCATCGGCCTGATCAACCTGGGCCAGGCGCTGGAGCTGCGCGCCCGAGGCCGCACCTCCCAGGCCATCCGCCGCCTGCTCGACCTGCGCGCCAAGACCGCGCGCATCATCCACGACGACGGCTCCGAGGAGGACATCCCGGTGGAACAGGTGCAGGTGGGTGACCGCTTCCGCGTGCGTCCCGGCGAGAAGATCCCGGTGGACGCCGTGGTCCGCGACGGCGACAGCCGCCTCGATGAAAGCATGCTGACCGGCGAGCCCATGCCCGTGGCCAAGGGCGCCGGCGATGAGGTGTCTGCCGGCACCCTCAACACCAGCGGCTCGCTGGTGTGCGAGGCGACCCGTGTCGGCTCGGAAACGGCCCTGGCCCAGATCATCCAGCTGGTGAAGAAGGCCCAGGGCGAGAAGCCGCCCATCGGCCGTCTGGCGGACCGCATTTCCGCCATCTTCGTGCCGGCCATCCTGCTGGTCGCCATCGCCGCCGCACTGGCCTGGTACAACCTGGGGCCGGCGCCGGCCAGCGCCCATATGCTGGTGGCGGCCACCACAGTGCTGATCATCGCCTGCCCCTGCGCCCTGGGACTGGCGACGCCCATGTCCGTCATGGTGGGCGTGGGCAAGGCCGCCGAATACGGCGTGCTGATCCGTCAGGGTGAGGCCCTGCAACGGGCCGGGCAGATCGACACCGTGGTCCTCGACAAGACCGGCACCATCACCGAGGGCAAGCCCCGGGTCACCGAGCTGGTCCCGGCCGAGGGCGTCGACGAACAGACGCTGCTGAGTCTGGCGGCCGGGCTGGAGCAGCACTCCGAACACCCGCTGGCCCAGGCCGTTCTGGCCGCCGCCGACGAGGCCGGCGTGACGCGCGCCGAAACGCACCGCTTCGAGGCCCTCAACGGCCAGGGCGTCAGCGCCCAAAGCGACAACCAGCGCCTGCGCCTGGGCAACCGGCGCTGGCTGGAAGCGGAGGGTGTGGACCTGAGCGCCCTGCAAACCGCGGCCGACCGCATTGCCGAGGCCGCCGGCACGCCGCTGTTCCTGGCCCGCGACAACCACGCCCTGGGCGTGATCGGCGTGGCCGACCGCATCAAACCGGACTCCCGCGCCGCCATCGATCGCATGCGCAACCAGGGCATCCGCGTGGTGATGCTCACCGGCGACGTGGAAGCCAGCGCCCGCGCCATTGCCCGGGAAGCCGGCATCGATGAGGTGCACGCCAACGTGCTGCCGGAGGACAAGGCCGACATCGTCAAACGCCTGCGGGACGAGGGCCGCACGGTCGCGATGGTGGGCGACGGCATCAACGACGCGCCGGCCCTGGCGGCGTCCGACGTGGGCTTCGCCATCGGCGCCGGCACCGACGTGGCCATCGAGAGCGCGGCCATCACGCTGATGCGGGATTCCCTGGACGGCGTCACCGATGCCATCGCCATCTCCCGGGCCACGGTACGCAACATCCGCCAGAACCTGTTCGGCGCCTTCGTCTACAACAGCCTCGGCGTGCCCATCGCCGCCGGGGTGCTGTACCCGCTGTGGGGCATCCTGATGAGCCCGGTCCTGGCCGGGGCTGCCATGTCCCTGTCGTCGGTCACGGTGGTGACCAACGCCAACCGGCTGCGCCTGTTCAAACCGGCTCACAGCGACGCTCCAGGCACCTCGCCCGATACAGCCACCTCTACCCGTAAAGGAGTCCAGGCATGATCGCATCGATCCTGATCAACGGCGCTGGCCTGCTGCTGGCCGCTTTCGTGATCGGCTGGTTCTGGCTCAGCGGACCGTCACAACCGGAATCACACGATCACCACCATCACCATTGAGGACAAGAGCATGACGCCAACACGACACCTGCTGCGCGCGGCCCTGCTGGCCGGCGGCATGATGGGCACCGCCCTGGCCGCCGCCGGTGAGGCCATCACCGTCTACAAATCCCCCACGTGCGGCTGCTGCAGCGACTGGATCAAGCATCTGGAGGACAACGGCTTCGAGGTGGAGAGCCACGACACCACCGCCCTCAACCAGATCAAGGTAGAGGCGGGGCTGACCCGCAACCTCGCCAGCTGCCACACCGCCTTCGTCGGCGGGGACCGGAACACCGGTTACGTGATTGAAGGCCATGTGCCGGCGCAGGACATCAAGCGCCTGTTGAAAGAGGCTCCGCAGGCCCGCGGTCTGGCGGTGCCCGGCATGCCCATTGGCTCGCCGGGCATGGAGATGGGCGATCGCCAGGATCCGTACACCGTCATGCTGTTCAACGACAACGGCCAGACCCGGCCGTTCGCCCAATACGACTGATCCGGCGGTGATCTACCGCGCCTGCTGGCTGGTGCAGTGGGCGCGGAATTCCAGCTTGCTGATGCGCTGGTCACCGTCGGCGTCGATGACGTCCAGCATGCGCCGGCCGCCCTCGAAATCGGCGCGCGGGGCCTGCGCCTCGACGTTGGCGGGCACCGGCCCGCACCGCAGGTCCTCGCCCACACCGCACTGATGCAGGTACACCAATTCGGCCCGGTCGATGTAATCGTTGCTGTTGCGGTCGGCGCACTCGAACTGGCCACGCGGGCCATCCGCCAGGTGACGACCACCGCCGGGCGGTTGCGGATCGGTGGTGCTGCAGGCGCTGAGCAGGGCCGCCCCCAGAGCGATGGCCAGAGCGTTGCGGATGTTCATCGGTACGGACTCCGTGATGCGGATGGTCGGCGATTCCCGAAGTCTGGACGAGCCCTGCCGAATCCGCCAACACGGCCACGCGATGCGGACCGATCCTTACATTTTTTTCAGAAATGCCACCGTCGGGCATCTGACGACAGTCCTCATAACCGGTATACTGCCCGTCCATTTTCAAAGATCCCGCCAGTCAGGTTCCATCGCATGCTAAACGCCGACGCCCTCACGCAGTTGCGCCAGCTGAAAACCGATATCGAAGCCAATAAAGTGGTCTTCCCGGGCACCGTCAAAGCCACCAACGGCCGGTTCGGGTTCGTCGCCCTGGACGACGGTCGGGATCTTTACCTGCCCCAGGACCAGATGCAGCGGGTCCTGCCCGGCGACCGCATCGAAGTCACCGAGCACGAAGGCGACAACGGCAAGACCTACGGCCAGGTGGACCGCCTGCTGGAATCGCCGCTGAAAACCTTCGTCGGCCGCTACAAAGTGCGCGGCAAGGGGCATTTCGTGGCGCCGGAAACCCCGGGTCTCAATCACTGGCTGTTCATTCCGCCCAAGCAGCGCGCCGGCGCTGAGCCCGGCGACTTCATTTACTGCAAGATCGGCCGCCACCCGGTCAAGGACGGCAAGGGCCAGGCCAGCGTCATCCGGCGCCTGGGCAAGCCGGACCAGGTGGGCATCGAACGGGCCGTCACCGTGGCCCAGTTCGACCTGAGCGAAGACTGGCCGGACGCCGCCCGCAAGGAATTCGAGGCCGTCGACGAGAGCCGCATCGACGCCCTGGCGGAAGGCCGCAGCGATCGCAGCGACGACCCGTTTGTCACCATCGACAGCCCCAGCACCCAGGACATGGACGACGCCCTGTGCGCCGTGCCCAACGCCACCGGCTGGACCCTGTCGGTCGCCATCGCCGACCCCACCGCACTGCTGCCGGTGGACGGCGCCGTGGAACGGGAAGCGCGCCAGCGCGCCACCGCCATCTATTTCCCCGGCGAGCCCCGCCCGATGCTTCACGACGCGGTCAGCACCGGCCTCTGCTCGCTGGTGCCAGACGCCCGCCGCCTGGCCATCGTCTGCGACATCCAGGTGAACAACGACGGCTCGCTGGGCGAGTTCAAACTGAGCGAAGCGATCATCCGCTCCCACGGCAAGCTCAGCTACGACCTGGTGGACGGCGTGATCGCCGGGCGCAGCGACGACGACATCAACGCCCTGCCGGAAGCGGTCAGCGCCAGCCTGGACCAGCTGCACCAGGCCGCCAGCGCCCTACGTCGCTGGCGCGACAGCAACGCCCTGCTGAGCCCGGATCGCCCCGAGTTCCGTCTGCGCCTGGACGATCAGCGCCACATCCGTCTGATCGAACCCTCGCCGCAGAACGAGGCCCACCGTGTGGTGGAAGAGTGCATGGTGGCCGCCAACCGCTGCGCCGCCAGCGCCCTGCAGAACAGCGGCAACGCCGGCCTGTTCATCACCCACCCAGGCCTGCGCGACGACCGCACCGACAACATCAAGTCGCTGCTGACCCAATACGCGCCGGAGCTGGCGGACATCGACGTCACCAGCCCGGACGGCTTCCGCCGCCTGATGACCGAAACCGAGAGCCTCGACGCCGAGGTGCCGATCAAGTCGATCCTGACCCGCCAACTGGCCCGCGCCGAGCTGTCGTTCGACGCCGCGCCGCACCAGGGCATGGGGCTGGCCGCCTACACCACCTTCACGTCGCCGCTGCGCAAGTACACCGACTTCATGGTGCACCGCCTGCTGCGCGCCGCCCTCTGGAACGGCCAGGCCAAACCGCTGGATGCCAGCCAGTTGGAGGCGCTGCAGGAGGGCCAGATCAACGCCCGCCGCGCCGCCAACAACCTGGAACAGTGGCTCAAGAGCCTGTACGCGCCACAGCTTGGTGACGGCGTCTACAGCGGCGTGATCAGCCGCACCACCTCGGCCGGCTTCTTCGTGCGTCTGGACGACAACGGCATCGAGGGCTACGTCAGCACCCGGGATATGACAGGCAAGTACAGCTTCGACCCGATTACCCTGCGCCTGACCGGTCCGGACAACCGTATCTTCCAGCTGGATCAGGCGGTGAACATCCGCTTCACCGGCGTGGACAAGGAAAAACGGCAGATTCTGTTCCAGCTGGCCGACGCCGAATCCGGGTCCAAACCGGAGGGCTGACTTGAAATGGCCGTTTCAGGGGGCCATAGTCCAATCAGGTTCACGGGGAGTCTGTCACCAGGCGCCCCGATCAACGGGAAAGCTTCCCGGGGAGGTGTGACCAATGCGTCCCGACGAGTTCCTGAAGAAGTACGGCTTCGATAAAGAGGACGAAAAGGATCACAGCCTGCGCGGCCAGGCCATGGAACATGCCCGGCATCTGAAACGTCCCCACGCCGGTACCCCCCACGACTGGGAAGACTGGGAAAAGTACCGGCAGTCGCATCCGGATGAGGTCGAGGACGACGGCCAGGACGAGGAAAGCAACGACGAGCCATCCCCCTGAAACCGGCCGCCCCAGCGGCCCCACACGGGTGAACATCAGTGTCCAGGGAAAGCACAGCCAGGGATAACGACAACCCGCTCCGGCAGGGTATCCAAGCTGTCACCCGCCAGCTCCGCGACCGCCTGTTCCGGAGTGAAGGCGGTCTCATGTCCGCTCAGTCCGACGATCCCGATCTGCAGGGTCTGCTCGACACCGTCAATGATCTGCTGGCGCTGATGGACCAGGCCCTGCACGACCAGAAGTACACCGATACCGACACCGGCTTTGCCAACGCCGACTATCTGGAAGAGCAGCTGGAACGCCGCCTGGACAGCGCAGAACCGCCAGACCTGTCGCTGATCCTGCTGGGCATTCCCAACTGGACGCTGGTGTTCGAGACCCTCGACGCGCGCGAGACCCGCCAGCTGAAAATGGCCCTGCGCCAACGCCTGCAGCGCAGCCTGGCCCACGACGAACTGGCCGCCACCCTGCCCGACGGCACCCTCGCCTTCATGGTCTCCCAGGTCACCGAACCCAAGCTGCGTCTGCGCGCCCAGCACATCATGAACGCGCTGGAAGATCCGTTCAGCCTAGGCGAGCGCCAGGTTTGGCTGTCGGCGGTGGCCGCCGCGGCCCTGGGCCAGCCCGACGGTCCCGGCTCCACCCACCGCCTGATCCAGTCGGCGCGGGCGGCCCTGGCGGAAAGCCGCCAGAAGGGCACCGGCAGTTTCGTGCTGTTCGAGGACACCATGCGCGCCCAGCGCCACGGCCGCCTGGACATCGAGCAGACCATCCGCACCGCCCTGCGCCAGGGCTGGCAGGCCTCCTTCCTGCAGCCGCTGGTGGATCTCCAGACCGGCGCCATTGCCGGCTTCGAGGTGCTGTCCCGGATTCACCATCCCGAGCGCGGTGTGATCTCGCCGTCGGTCTATGTGCCGGTCGCCGAGCGCACCGGTCTGATTCGGCCGCTGAGCGAGCAGATGCTGCGCCAGGCCATCCCCATGCTGGAGGACGAAAGCCTCAAAGCGCACTTCGGCGAGCGCTTCAGCCTGGGCGTGAACCTGTCCCCCACGCAACTGCACGACCCGCACCTGGCCGACCACATCCTGCAGATCCTCAAGTGGGAAAACGCCGACCCGTCGCGGCTCAAGATCGAACTGACCGAAACCGCGGTCATGGCGGATCCCAACGTGGCCATCCACCTGATCCATCGCCTGCGCAAGCACGGCGTGGCCATCGCCCTGGACGATTTCGGGTCCGGTTACTCATCGCTGGCCTATATCCGCAACCTGCCGCTGGACCAGCTCAAGATTGACCGCAGCCTGGTGTCGGGCGTGGATTACGACAGCGAGAAACGGGCCATTCTGGAGATGATCCTGACCCTGTGCGAACGCCTGAAGCTGGACGTGGTGGCCGAGGGCATCGAAAACGAAGCGGAGCTGAGCTGCCTGCTGGGCATGGGCGCCCACTACGGCCAGGGCTTCCTGTTCAGCCGCCCCCTGGCGGTGGCGGATCTGCTGGAGCAACTGCCCGCAACGGGGCTGCTGCGGTCGGCGGATGCGGGGGAATCGGTGCGATAGGCGGACCACCGCCCCCGACGAGAACGGATATTCGACGCGGTGGCACCGGAATCACGATGGCAAGCCGAGAGGGTACGCCGCTCTCCGCAAGCGCCCTCACGACTTCAGTGATCGGCCAGCGTCGCGCTTCAGTCTCCCTTGAGGTTCTCCAGCGCCACGTCCTTCTCCGCCCAGATCGAGCCCAGCCAGGCCTTCATCTCCTTGCGGAACGTCGCTTCCTCGCTGTAGTCACGCCCCTTCAGGTGAGCCGGAACAGGCACCGTATCGATGCGCATGCGGATCTCGGGCACCTTGCCGCAGAGGAAGTCCCAGAACGACGGTGAGCCGGCGGGGTAAGCAATGGTCACATCCACCAGGGTTTCGATGGCGTCGCCCATGGCGTCCAGCACAAATCCGGCACCACCGGCCTTGGGCGGCAGCAGGTGCTTGTAGGGGGATTTCTGCTTGGCGTGCTTGGCCGGCGTGAAGCGGGTGCCCTCGACAAAGTTCATCACCGACACCGGCGCAAACCGGAACTTCTCACAGGCCTTGCGGGTGGAGACCATGTCCTGGCCGCGCTTCTCCGGGTGCTTGATCAGATACTCACGGGTGTAGCGCTTCATGAATGGGAAATCCAAGCCCCACCAGGCCAGGCCGATCACCGGCACCCAGATCAGCTCGCGCTTGAGGAAGAACTTGAGGAACGGCGCGCGCCGGTTGAACACCCGCTGCATGGCGAAGATGTCCACCCAGCTCTGGTGGTTGCTCAGCACCAGGTACCAGCCCTGGCGCTGCAGCTTGTCGGCGCCCTGCACGTCCCAGCGGGTCGACTGGGTCAGCTTCATCCAGCCGCTGTTGCAGGCCACCCAGGCCTCGGCGATGGCGATGATCAGCCGCGTACACAGCGCCTGCCAGGGCTTGATCGGGATCAGCTTGAGCAGCGCCGGGATATACAGCAGCACACACCAGAACACGGTATTGATCGCCAGCAGCAGCGCGGCGATGACCCCGCGCACCGGCGCCGGAAGAAAACTCAGCATTGTTGTTGTCCACCCTTGGGCATGAACGAAAAACCGGCGCTCATGATAACAAGCGACTGGCCAAAATGCCCGGCCACCATGCCACACTCGCCACTGACGCCTTGCGCCGGGTCATTACACTTCGGTCACACCATGGGAACCCAAATGAGAGGCATCGTGAGCCGCCTGCAAGCCACCCTGAAGCACAGTTCCGGCCTGGGCCGGAAGGCCCGCGCCTACACCGGCAACGCCTTCGATCGCCTGTTCCGCTCGGCGGACATGGTGCTGGCCGGCCAGACACCGTTCGACGTCCTGGCCGGCGACGGGCTGGTCAGCCTGCGCTATTATCCGCCGCTGACGGAAACGACGGTCGACCTGGGCGACGCGACACTGCCGGTAGCCGACCGGGTCCACCGGGTACCCGTTGTAATCGTGCCGCCGCTGGCGGTGAACATGCTGATCTACGACCTGTTTCCCCAACGCAGCCTGGTGCGTTACCTGCGCGCCCGCGGTTTCGAGGTGTACCTGATCGACTGGGGCATGCCCACCCGCGAGCACAGCCACTACAACCTGCACACCTACGTCGCCGAACTGCTGCCCCGCTACCTGGAAAAGGTGAGACACCACAGCGGCGAACAGGACCTGAGCCTGCACGGCTGGAGCATGGGCGGGCTCTTCACCCTGTTCTACGCCGCGCTGAGCGGCGACCCGCACATCCGCAACGCGATCGTGGTGGGCTCGCCCATCGACAGCCACGCCTCGGGCCTGATCGGCCGGCTCTACCGCCGCTTCAGCGACATGGCCGGCGTGGTGCGACGCCACACGCCGTTCCGCCTGCATAACGTCAAACCCCACTGGCTGCACACGCCGGGCTGGGCCAACACCATCGGTTTCAAACTGACCAACCCGGTGGGCAGCCTGATGGGGTACTGGGAACTGCTGCTGCATCTGGGCGACCGGGAATTCGTCGCCAACCACGCCACCACCGCCGCGTTCCTCAACCGCATGGTGGCCTACCCCGGCGGCATCATCCAGGACACGGTGGTGCGGGTGTGGATCGACAACCAGTTGTCGGAAGGAACCATCCAGATCGGCGACGACCTGGCCCGGCTGGAGACCATCCAGGCCAATCTTCTGGCCATCGCCGGCGACGACGACACCCTGGCCACACCCCGCTCGGCCGCCCGGGTGCTGGATCACGTCAGCTCCACGGACAAAACCTTCCGCGTGGTCCCCGGCGGCCATATGGGCATCCTCGCCGGCAGCCGCGCGCCCGAAGCCAGCTGGATCGAACTGGCGGACTGGTTGGGGAAGCGGTCTAATTGAGGGTGGGTGTGTGAAGTTGAGGTGGTTCAGTTGGCGTATTTGAGGACTTGTCGGCTTCCCACTGACGTTCAATAAACGGCTACCTGCAATCAGTTTATCGAGATGCCGATCTATTTAGTGAAGCTATCCTGATTGAATCCAAGGTCACGCTTTTCCAGGCTCGGATCGGTATTACATCGCTTCAGAGAAAGCTGCGTGAAGGACAAGACCGTGGCGATAACCGATTCATTGGATCGCGCATCGACAGACAGACACCCACAGAAGTAGCCGTACCCATTGTTCATGCTCACGAACTCGGTACGGTCAGAAGGCATGATGAAGTCTGCGCCAACGGCTCGCCGTCCACCTTGCTCTGAGACAATCCATTGCCCTTCACGATCAGTCAGCCAAAGGTTGGCGGGTGATGGGTTGTCGATCCAACCGCATCGTTTTATCTGAGCAAAGGGTGTCATCGGGAAAGTGGCGAGAAAAAGTGCAAAAAGTGTAGCTTTTCGCTCAAACGCATGTCGTGAGATGAACCTGAAAGGTCTTAATCTACAATCTGAAAGCACTCGTCAATCTCTTTAAATACATGCCCTCGTTTCGATTTTGAAGAGCCGAATTTCGCTTTCTCATTACTATTTAGGGCAAGTAATTCAATTCTCATCTTTTGGTCGGCTGGGGCAGGCATCCCAAGGAATGGCGGATGTCCGTGCCCGGGACCCAGGCCTGGATCGATAGGGGATGGTTTGTCCGGAAGGCTCAGTTAACTTGGCTAGCCCGGTTTACGACGCAGCGAAACCCATTGTTGGTATCGTTCACCGGCCGCCCACCTCTCATGAATACGGTATCGCCACCGCCGGCATGTTCGCCCAAGCCAGCCCAGTCACGAACCACTTTCTGGGGATGCTCGGAATCGGTCGGCGCGTCGGGACCTTGTGGGTTTTTGGCAGCCATGTGCTGATAGGCGCTCTCGGCGTACCAGTCGCTTGTCCACTCGGAGACGTTGCCTGTCATGTCATACAAGCCGACGGGGTTTGGAGGATAACTGCCGACCGGACGCCTTTCCGTTTTTAGTGAGGAATGGCTGAGTGCATTGCCTGATGGGGGTGTCGTCGGATCAACGTACTCGTCCGGCCGCTGAAGATAGGTATCGTTCTCCATGGTGCCGTCGTTTGTTGCGTAGGCAACATCTTCTCCCCGGCTGCGTGCGGCATATTCCCATTGAGCTTCTGTAGGCAAGGCAAAGGGCAGTCCTGATTGGTCCGCCAGCCAGGCGCAGTAGCTCTCCGCCTCACTGTAATTTGGGGATCGTGCGGGTTTCTTGTAAAAGTTCGGTGAAGAAGGATCGTCGCTGGCCGTAATGGGGAGCTTGTTTGCCATGACAAACCCGGCGTCCACCGTGTAGTTTTCCAGTCGGCCGACGTCTTTGAGAAAGACAACGAAATCCTCCCAGGTCGTTTCATACTTTGAGATAGAATAGCTATCCAAAGCGACGCTGACAGGTGGTTTATTGTCGTCCGTTAGTGTGGTGTAAGGAGAGTCCTCAGGAGCTCCAATATCCCCTAGGCGAAACGTCCCTCCCTCGAGGAATACCAAATGATCGACAGCCCTGTTCACGGTGCTGTCAACACTTTCCGCTGACGCATCAGAGTCTGAACGAGCGCTTGAACATCCGGCCATCGCGACGGCAAAAGAGATAAGCAGGATCGGACGTTTACGGTTGAGCATCATTTCGCATCCAAAAAACTAGGCTATTCCGCAGTTGCGGCAAGCACTGAACGGGTCAAGTTGGACTGGGGCGTCAGCAATGGCTGATTTGCCCTCAAGCAGTTGCTTGAACATCAGATAGTCATGCCGGTTCTTACCAATAAAGCTGAAGAGCCTCTGTGCATTACTCTCAGCGTTCTCGGGGATCGCAACGCCATCCGGATTCATTCGTTTTGTCGCTTCCTCAAAATCGCGCCAGCCCTGGAACGACTTAAGGATCTCCGCGATCGCACGAACCTTGGTTAGGGTGCCATCGAATAGCTGCGGCGTCAGCCAGTAGTCATATGTCAGTTTGTTCAGAATTGGCCCTTTGACTTCAGGGGGCGAATGAAGGAAAACGCTGTCCTCACCGCGTGCCATATCGTTCAGTATGTTTTCGGCAAGTTCTTCGCTCTCGTTTTCCTGCGACAGGCCTTCTTGCTGCTCACTAATGAATTCCATGACCCAGCTTTCGACTGCGACTATCCCGGAGTTGGCCAGTTCAGCCGCAGCATTTGCGTAATCAAGGCCTTTTGATAGTGCAAACAACGAGATCTGAACATAACGCTTGAAGGCCTCGGACTGCTCCTCGAAGATTTCGAGGTATCGGAAGTCAACCTTGAGCAAGCTGTTATAGACAAAGTGCACCATCCTGACGAGATCGTTGGCATTGACCTGCAAAATGAAACTTCCGCTGGCGCCGAGACCGACAACCAAGCCGGCGTGAGCGTTGACGATAAACTTTCCTGTCCGTGGACTGAAGATGATTTTCAGGTACGCCTCGGCGCCGATACCCGCGGCCCCCTCTACCTTGGGGCCAACCTGGCAGAGCGTTTTCCAGTCGCTTTGCTGTGACAGCGTATCCGTCCAATACAGGCCACCCAGGAGTTCGCATCCGCCACGAATGCCTGCAAACGCACTAGCCTCTGCGTCCAGGCCCTGTCCGTCGTTCGGCTTGGAAGTTATCCCTTTGAGACTTGGAACTCCCTGGCTGCAATCGACTTTAATATTGCCCGCGATGCAAGCGGAGGCTCCGGCATATCCGCTCAGAGTGATCGTCAATCTGGCCTGGAAATGGCCGAGTGTCTCATAGAGTCTTTCTCCGCCCCAGCCGCCTTTGCGATAGTAGATTCTGATTTCAGAATCATTGTTTGCAGGATACGCCTGCTCAATTGATGCTTTACCCTGGGCGAGACTGAACTGTGCATCGGCCCTGGCTTGGACGTGCAATTTACCTGCACTCGGATTGAACTCTGCAAAAGCCCCCGAACCCGCCGCAAACCGCATGAATTGTGCTTCTGCAGAGGCATCGAAACCTGTTTCATTACGCTGACGTTCTTGGTCCTGCTCGTCGCCCCAGATTGACCAGCTGACTTCTTCGTGAAACTGATTGATTGATTTGCTGAAGTTGCTCTCCGGATCCAACTGCCAGAAACTGCTTTTGAGGCGAAAACCGAAATCAGCTTCGACCGCCTCGCGGAGTTTCCCCGTATTCACGCCACTTCGCGAGAGCCATCCGCTTGCTCTGTCGCGGTCCTTGGCTGTCATCTTGTAGCTGCGCCAATGGTTGGCAATCTTGTCAGATCGGACGTAGGTGTAGTGCTTATTGCCCTTGAGGCGTTTAATCTCCGTCAGCTTTGGAGTTGTTTGCATTGAAGTGCCGACAACATCGAGCTCTTCGAGCTCATTGACTGTGGCCTCCTTCTCTTCCTGGATGGGCGTTGCCAGCGCACCCTCGGCATCAGCGGGTAAACTATTGGAGCTCGTTTCTGTCGGGTTGCTGCTTTCCAGGTCCTGGTAGAGTTTTTCGATTGCTCCCCCAACCAAGTTTTCTTCTTCGATCAGGTCGTTTAAATCGTCCTCTGTCAGGAAGAACAGTTCTTCAGTTCCTGTGACGTGAACAATCTCCACGTACTCATCTTCACAAGACGCCGTGTCTGATATATCGGTCGCCTGAGCGGAGGTGAATGCCTGGCCGTTGGATTCGGGCAGCGTGATTTCTTGTCCGGCATAGATGCGGTTGGGATCTTCAATCGATGGATTGAGCCTCATCAGGCCGGAAACCGTCGAGTTGTTCTTCTGGGCGATACGGCTCAGCGTGTCACCCGACTTAACGATGTAAGCTGATGCCATCACGCACCTCCGTATGCCAGTAGATGGTCAAGTCTGGAGAGTTTTTCGATATTGGTGAGTTCGTTATTAGCCAGAAGGGACTGGCACTCAGGGGCTTTGAGTCTTTCGCCATGCTGTATCGCCATTTCTGTGTAGCGGGCGATATCTTTTTCGGTCGAGAAAGCGTGTGTTTCAGCCTGCTGAACAATGGCGTTCAAGGTACTGAATGACTGCTCATCCGGTTTCATTCTCAGGTGGGCTGCAAGTTTCTTGAGATAGCCCTCTTTCTTAGCCCCATTAATCTGGTCAATATGCTTCCGGGTAAGCTGAAACCAGCCTTCATCCTCTGGTTGCTTGATCGAGCCCGTAGGCGTTATCGGGATAGCATGCCAGTCCGCATTTGGGCTCGGATTTTCCCAGGTCTCGACGGGGCCACTAAACGTAGCTCTTTCGCCATCGTTCATGGCGTTCAGGAGATTGGGTAAATGGGATTGGGAATAGAAGCGGCAGTAGCTAAGCTGCCCTGACGGAAGTCGGACACTAATCAGACTTCTCAAATGACCAAGCAACGTGTCAGTTGTCGCCTTTGTTTTCAGAACGATTCCATACTTCGACCATTCACCCAGATTTTCCCACAGGCGTGACTTCGCAGATGGTTTGACGAGTAGAGGGCTCACTTCAATCGCGGATTCATGGCGGGTGTTTCGATAAAGCCATTCCACCCACGGGGAATCATCGTACTTATAAGTGATCATCAGGGCATCGATCATCGCGCCATCGAGTAACAGGAATTCGTTGGGGATAGCTTCGCGATCAAGCTCTGTGGATTTTGACTGTTCCATCATGGCTATTTCCGGCCTAGCTTTCTTCGCACAGGCAGTCCGTAAGCGGACACTGCCCGTTTGGCTGGCGATGGCATTGCTTGCTCAGTAGCGTGTCATTCTGGGCTGCTCGTTTGAGCTTTTGAGGTGAACTAGGCATCGCTTCGAAGGTGTCCCGTGTCGAGCTTTCCGCCAACGCATCCGGCTCCACCGCGTTGTGCACGTTCTTGTCCAGCGACTGCGGCGCGGTGGGCGCGAGGGCGGCGACGGCGGTGCCGCTGCCCGGCGATCCGCCGGAGTTCATCTTGATCGTCGGGCCCGAGACGGTCACGCCGCTGGGGTCGACTTTGACGAAGCTGCCGCCGGCGGTGAGGGTGATTTCGGCGCCGGCTTCGACGACGATTTTCATGCCCGCCTTGTGGTGGATCTCGGTGCCGGCCTGCACCAGTTGGGACTTGCCCTGCTTGCTATGGTGGCTGCCACCCACGGTCAGGCTCATATCGGCCCCGACCTTCTCCCGCTTCTCGCCGGTCACGGTGCTGTGGTCGTTGGCCTGGATCTGGGTGTAGCGGTCCTGGTCGACGGTGAGGTGGCTGTTGTTGTGGACCACCTCGGTGCGGTCGTTCTCGGTCAGCAGGTCCAGGTCTTTCTGGGCGTGGACGTAGATCTGTTCTTTATCGGCTTCGTCCTCGAAGCGCAGTTCGTTGCTGCCTTCGCCCTTGTGGGTCTGGGTTTTCAGGGTGGTGCGGGTTTTGTGTTCCGGCAGCGCGTAGGGCGGCGTGTTGGTGGCGTGATACGTGCGCCCGGTGATGATCGGCTGGTCCGGATCCCCGTCCAGGAAGGAGACGATGACTTCGTGGCCGATGCGCGGCAGCGCCATGAAGCCGTAGTTGCCACCGGCCCAGCCCTGGCTGACCCGTAGCCAGGCGCTGCTGTGTTCGTCATTTTGGCTGTAGCGGTCCCACGGGAATCGCACTTTGACCCGGCCGTGCGCGTCGCAGTGGATCTCTTCGCCGGCCGGGCCGGTGACGATCGCGATCTGCGGGCCGTCCATGATCGGGCGGTTCGGCGTCTTGGGGCGCCAGGTCTTGTCGCCGGGGATGACCTTGAAGGTGTTGCTGT